>JARYLZ010000100.1 GCA_029907355.1 Bacteroidota bacterium
TACATCGACAACCCGCATGGCGGTCAAACGCCGATCGTCCAAGCGGGGGCGTTTTACCACGACGTCGGCGTCGTCCGCCTCGCCGTCGGCAACGGTTCAGCTTCCCTTGCGGGGTGGCAACGCGTCCCTCTCGATGAGAACATCGCCGAGGATCCTATCGTGGTGGGGTATCTCGATCTCGTGACGATGAGCATCGAGCAGGCGTTCGCCCAACCCCTGTTCACCGAACCGGTTGCTACCATCACCGAGACGCTCGAAGAAGGCGCGACGGATCTCCTCCAGGGCGGACCGCATGACACCCCCGTCGGGAACCTCGTCACCGACGCCTTTCGTGCGTATACGGGTGCGGATATCGCCGTCACGGCCGGCGGCGCAACGGCGCAGCCGCTGTACAAGGGCCCGGTCACGGCGAACGATGTGTTCCGGATGATCGGGTATGGTTTCAACACGAGCAATTTCCTCGGTTACCGCATCGTCACTTTCGACATTTCCGGTATGGGGCTTCTCATGGGCCTCGAGTACGGGCTCTCGCAGATCGAGCTCGGGGACGAGTTCCTCATCCAGTCGAGCGGTCTCTCGTACGGGTATAACCCGCACGAAGAAGCGTTCCAACGCGTGGTACAAGACGATCTCCTCGTCGGGGGGCAGCCGTTGAACCTCTTCAGCCGCTACACGGTCACGTCCAACGAGTTCGTCGCGTATATTTTCGATCTCCTGCTTACTATGACGGGAATCGATACCCTGGGCAATCTCCGGTACCACAACGACATGACCGAGCTCGAGGTCGTCCTTGCCTATCTCCGTCAGGCGGGCGTCTATAGCCCGGTTCGCCGTTCGAATGTCGTCGCCCCGGTGGAGCGCACCCCCGTCCCCGGGCGTGCTGTCGCCCTCGGGCACCACCCGAACCCCGTCCGCAGTATGACGGATGTCGTCTTCGATGTCCCAGTGGGGGGGGAAGTAGACATCACCCTCTACGACGTGCACGGGAGAAAAGTGGCGACGATCGTGGATGAACGCCTCGAAACCGGGCGATACGTGAGACGGTTCGATGCGACGGGGCTCCCGCCGGGCATGTATACGTACGTCCTTCGCGTAGGCACGTTTTCGAAAACCCAGAAAATGGTTCGGGTCCGGTGATCTCCGCCGGAAAGAATTCCCCATTCGCTTGAGGTTCTTCGGGCTGGTGGTTTAATCACCGTGATGATACTCCCCTGTCCCGGGGAGAGCGTTTCTTACCTCGACGAATCGCGGATGGATGGCATCCGAGGGGTGTTTTTTGATCCTCGGGAAGGTATGCGTATTTTTCAATCAAACGATTCAAGATTGCGGCATATCGAGGTGCGGTCATGAAAACCGGAGCCTTTCCCGCTCCGTTCGTCCTTTTCCTCGTCTTCTCTCTTCTTGTGGGGGGGGCCGCAGGGCAGGAGCGGTCGAAACAGCGCGGCATCAAGGTGAAGACCGCCGAGCGAGCGGTATTCACGGGACATGTGTACGACGATCTCTGGGCGGTGGTCATCGGCATCAACGATTACGAACACTGGGAAGACCTCTCCTACGCCGTCAATGATGCACGGGCGGTAAAGGACCTCCTTATCCGGAAATTCGGGTTCCGCCGCGACCATGTCATCGAACTCCTCGACGCGGAAGCGACGCTCGTCAATATCCGGACGATGCTCGGCGGCGTTCTTCCCCAGAAAACGAAAAAGGGCGATGGACTGTTCGTCTTCTTCGCCGGACACGGCGAGACGGTGGACCTTCCCGACGGGGGAAACCTCGGCTACCTCGTCCCGTTCGACGGGTCCACGGACCGGAACGAGTACTTCGCCACCCTCCTCCCGATGACGCAAATCCGCGAGATCTGCAGTCTCATTTCCGCGAAGCACATTTTCTTCGCGGTCGACGCGTGTTACAGCGGCCTCGCCGCCGTGTCGGAGCGCGGGATGTCCGACCAGACGCGTCAGTATATCGGCAAACTCGCCGCGTTGAAATGCCGCGTGATCTTGACGGCGGGAGGGCGCGGAGAACCCGTCATCGAAAACGACGAATGGGGCCACAGTGCATTTACGCTGAAATTCCTCGAGGGGCTCGAAAGCGGTGCGGCGGATTTCGACGGCGACGGTGTCATCACCTCCGGGGAGATCGCGACGTACATCAAAACCCGTGTCCCGAAACTTTCCGAGAACCGCCAGACGCCGCAGTTCAAGAATTTGACGAACGACGAGGGCGAATTCGTCTTTCTCTTGCCCACGTCCACTCGTCCCGCCGAGGATGTCGTGAGCCGCGACGCTTCGGAAGGAGGGCCGGACGATGCCGAGGCCCTGAAGAGAGAATTGGAACGCCTCAAACAAGAGAACGAGAAGCTCAAGCAACAGAGCAAGGATACCGAGACCAAGCACGAGACGGAGAAGAAGAAAGAAAGTCGCCGGAACGACGCCATTCCCCCTCCACCATGATCTCCGGGAGCACGACCATGAACCGCATTCTCTTCGCCTGCGCCGTAGCGGGAGCCCTTCTCGCTGCCGGATGCGGCGCCGAGCCCGAATTCCCGAGCGCACCGGTTTCAGGGCTCGTCACGATTCGCAACCTGTCGTCGGTGACATTTCACGTCTTGCGTTTCCGCCCCCAGTCCCAGATAGACTGGAGCAAGGATTACCTCGACCGAAACACGGTCATTTCCCCTTCGACCACCGTTTCGTACTACATGCCGGTCGGCACGTTCGATTTCCTTCTCGAGAACATCACGGATGAAGTCTACGTGGAATTCAAGGACGTCGTTATTTGGCAGGGTGAGGAGACGACCCTCACCGTCAGGGACTGAGGAGGGCGTCATGTGGACCCGGATCGCTTGGGTTTCCGCCGCTTCCATTCTCCTCTTCCATGCAGGCGAGGCTTACGGCCAGGCGCGCCTCTACGGCGGCGTCAAGGGATGGTACGCCTCGTGGGACCTCCATATCGACCGGCTGGAAGGTGTCGAACAGACGGATTACTCGGCGGCGTTCCTCGCAGGCCCTTACGCGACCCTGCGGCTCGGCCGGTTCATGCTTTCGACGTCCTTCGTCACCACCGCCAAGCATTTCCAGGCGGAGGCCCGGAATCCCGGTATCTATCATGTGGGCTTCAATGCGAACAGGCTCCTCCTGAGAACGGATGTCAACGTGCAGACCGCATGGAACCTGTCCCCCGAGTTCAGTCTTTTCGCGGCCGTCAAGTACCTGCGCTATGTCCTGCGCGACGCGACGGTGTTCATCAACGGTACACAGGTCCGCACCGAGGATGTTTTCACGGGCACGGGACTCGGCGGCGGGGCGCTCGTCTCCGTTCCGCTCCCGGATCGAAGTCCCTGGTACGTCTTCCTGAGTGTCGGGGCAGTCTACAACTCGTTCAACGTCGTGATCGTCGCTGATAAGGACAAGGAACTCCTGTATTTTCTCGAATCGGGGATGGGCTTCCTCGTGCCGGGCAGTAATCTCGCGTTCACCGTGGGTATCCGCGGCGAGCACGGCGAGGGGACGAAGAGCATCATCGGTCCCATGGCGGCGGTGTTCTACCGTTTCTTCTGAACGACCGGTCGCGTGAGCGCAGCGATGATGCGACTGCTGGGTTTTTTCGTCCTGTTCGCCGGAGCGTTGGGGCCGGTCGGAACGGCCGCCACGGGGCTCGAGGTGAGCATGCGTGTGGATAAGCCGCCCGGCGAGGTCTACCGCGAGGGCGAACGTATCCTGATCACGATCGAGGCGTCCCGCATCTGTTACCTCCACGTCGTTTACGTCGATGCCGCAGGGACGGCGTACCGGATATTCCCGAACGCCGGCTCGGACCCGCAGGGGAAAATCCCCGGCGGTCGTCCTCTGACCCTTGGACGAGGTATCGCCGTAGACGGTTTCGAATTCACGGTGATCCCCCCGTTCGGGGCCGAGATCATCAAGGCATGGGCGTCGGATAAACCGCTCCCACCGCCCAGCGGCGAGACGATGGAAGGCGGGATGCTCCGGCTCGGCAGCGACATCGATGCGATAGACGTTTTCTTCCATGACGCGGCATTCGAAACGGGAGCCCTTCTGACGACGGCGACGGTGCTCGTGAAGACCGCACCGAGGCAGGATCGACGAGACGAAACCACGGCCGAGACCGAACATCCGTCCCCCCGCTTTTCGCCCCCGAGAATATTCGGACTCGTCGTCGGCGTTTCGACGTATGCGTCCGAAGGAATCCGGAGCCTTCGATACGCCGACGCGGACGCACGGCTCGTCGCCGATTTCCTTCGCTCGCCGGAGGGTGCGGGCATACCCGAGGACCGGCTCCGTGTCCTTCTCAACGAGAGCGCGACGCGGAAAAATATCCTCGACGCGTTCGAGAACTTCCTCGCAGGGACCGACCGGAACGACATCGTGTTCATTTACATGGCAGGCCACGGCATCACCTCCGTCGAGAAGAACGCGACCTACTTCCTCGGATACGATGCAGCGCTCCGCGATCCCGCTTCCAGCGCGGTCGATCAAGCACGGATCGCGGAACTCCTCACCGAGCGCGTCCGCGCCGGAAAGATCGTCTTCTTCCTCGATGCATGTCACGGGGGAGGGCTCGGCTTGACCGGCGTTCGAATGCGCGGTGCCAACACCGTACTCTCCGCCAGACTCCTGGCCGAACTCGTATCGAAGAAGAACGGCACGGCGTTCTTCTCCGCCTCGCGCGCGAGGGAACAGTCCCAGGAAGGCACGCGGTGGGGCGGGGGCCACGGAGCTTTCACGTGGTACCTCGTGGAAGGGCTCGGAGGACGCGCCGACCTGAACGATGATGGCTTGGTGACGATCGATGAACTCGCCGACTTCGTGACGGGGCATGTGAGGAAAGACACGAACGGCGAACAGCATCCGGAACTGAAGGGGTATTTCGACAACGAACTCGTCCTGAGCGTCGTGCGGTGAACAGCGGTGTTCGTCCCACCGAGGGAGTTCGAGCATCGCCGGCTATGCATGCAGGGCAGGTATGCTTCGCTCGACATGAAGGCGCAGGAGCCGGTGAACGATCTCTCGTTTCCAGCGTCATCGGAGGACGGCATACGAAGGAAAGTATCATGCCGCCCCGATGCGTTTGGAATATGGGAAAGCGGCTCTCGGATGCATGACAGGATGAACGGAAACGGGACGCGACCCCGATCATCGAAAACACGGTGGGGGTGATATCCGAAGATCTTCTCGCGGGGATTCTCGCTTTGCAGTGGGGGAAGGTGTACCGACGGATCGAAAGAGCGGGAACATCGATCGCGAAGCGGGTTGATTTTCCACCGGCTTTGGGGAAACGGTTCCCCGGCGTGGCTGTCCCTGTACTGAGCGTTTTCGAATGCGGATACATCGCGTCGATGCTTTCGACTCTCGTAAAAGGAGGGATTCTTCCTGTCGCTCGTGGGAAAAAGGACGGTCCTGCTCGTGCTCGCCGTCTTCGATGCCATCCGGTGGTTTTCCCACATCGGTTGTCGATTCTCGGTTGCGACCACGGAAGGAACGATCGCAAAGGAAGCGAGGGAAAGGTGGATCCCCTTCCTGGGGACGGTGGGTTACTCGGCCCTGGGATGGGAGGTCCCGTTCACGAAGCCATGACGGCGGATGGTTTCTTCCGGAAGCGGTGTGTTCTCGGCGCGTTTCGCAAAGCAAGGAGTATCCTGTGTCCGGTTCCCCGTTCACCCCTCTTCAGGGGGGCGCTTCCTGTCGTATTCGATGCGGAAGGAAACTTCGGGGTACCAGCGGGGGAGGCGCATGAGGTTCATGACGAGGACGCCGATAGCTAGGCGGTCGAGCCAGGAAGACATCGGCCAGCCCAGGTGAACCGTCAACCCCATGTGCGGCAGTTCGTAGCGGATCAGTTCGATGATCGTCCTGATATCGTTCAGGAGCCTCTGCGGCGATGACGGGAAGCGGAAATGGTTCTCCGACACGCGGGGGGGGATCCCTTGCCGCGGTTGGTAGAAGGAAACATACGCATGGGATGTGTCGCCGCCGGCCACCATGCTGTTTTCTTTCGGTCGTCGGAAATGGAGGTGGATCTCGTCCCTGTCGGAGGATGCGAGCCAAGCGACGAGTTCCATCGGGCTGTCGGTCTGGAGGAGTTGGGACCTCTCGGGAGGCCGCCGCCGTGCGATGGCGAGCCCGGCGAAAAGGAACAGGGCGGTCGTCGTCGCCCACAAGGTGAGGCCGTACGGCCTCGTCGCCGCGAGGTAGACGAGGCACGCGACCACTACGAGGAAGACGAGCAGGGTGAGGGAACGGTGCGTGTAATAACTCTGGATGTCCTTGGTGCCCTGGAAATACCGGTAGATGAGAAGCGAGGCGAGATTGATGGCGAAACTGGCGACGAGACCGATGGCGTACATCTCCGCGAGGACGGCTTGGGAACCGCTCGTGACCGCGATGATGGCCGAGTAGAGGAGGGCGTTGGTGATATGGATGCGGTAGAGGGCGTGGCGCTTGTTCACGGCCGTCAGCCAGCCGAACCCGTACCGCTGCGCCACCCGTTCGAGGAGTTCGCTCGACGCGACGAAGGCGGTGTTCACCGCCATGACGAGCGTGAAGCTGGCCACGGCTCCGACGGCGAGGCCGAACAGAGGCCCGTTGAGCATCGCCGCGTAGCGCGTGATCAACTCCGTTTCGTACTGCCGCGCATCGATGGGGGACGAAAGGACGAGCAGGGAGAGGAGCGGCGTGAAAATCCCCACGGTGAGGGCGAGGAACACGTAGGCTTTGCGGATATCCGTCCACGAGCGTACGAGGCCCGCCGTTTGGATGACGGATTCGATCCCGGAGTAGGCGAGGATACAGCTTGCCGTTCCCATGATGATGAAGCCGATGTTCCCGAACTGGCGGCCTATGTCGAGCGTCAGGAAGCGCTCGAACGTGCCCGTTGCTGCATGGCTGATCTTTTCCGCCTGCGCGCCGTCGACCGCCGTGACGCCCGAAGCGAGGAGCATCACGAGGATGAACGCTGCGAATGTGAAAACGGCGAAGGTGAACCGCGCGTTCTCGCGGATGCCGAGGATGTTCAGCACGGCCACTCCCCAAACGACCGCGAAATTCAGCACCATCGCCTGGACGGGGGTCAGTTCCACGAACGCCAGGCCGTTGTGAACCGCACTGACCGTCGATATGCTCGCCGTCAACACATAGGTCACGAAGATCGACGATATCGCGACGAAACTGATGCTCGGCCCGAGGACGAGGTACGAGAACGAGTAGACCCCCCCGCCCTTGATGTCGTGGTGTTCGAGGATCTGGGCGATTTCCGTCATGCGTGTCGAGAGGAAACGCATGAGAATGGAAGTCAGGGCGATGAAAATGATGGCGCTCTCCCCGATGAAACGGAATGCCTCGGCCGGTGCGTAGAAGATGGACGTCAATTCGTCCATCATCGTGATGACCGAGATCGCGAACCACGTCAGCCACCAGCGCCCGTGTTGGAATACGGCGAGGAGGTCTTTTTTCCTCCAGAGTCGGAAAAACAAGACCGTCAGTGCGGCGGCGACCGAAATGAGAACGAGATGTCGAAGAGGCGGCAAGAGGGGTGAGGAAGAGCGGTTGCGAAGAACATGGCGAATTTATGGGAAGAGGGACGTCGCGGCAATAGCCTGCGTGCTTTTTACGCCTGGCTGCCGAAAGCGTGTTTCTCGGATGCCCCCGACCGATGGCTGGAGTGTCGAATCCCCGCTGTTTCCCCATGGACGCAATGCTCGCATATGAAACCAACAGGAAAATTCCTCGCGACATTACGGCGGGGCCGGCTTTCCTCCGGGAATATCCGTGCGCGGAGAAGAAAGGGCGGAACCGATGCCTCGGGAATTTCGTATCTTCAGCAGCAACGGCGAATACCCGTCCTGCTCTATCCGTCTTCCATCGTTGCACCTCATCACACAGGATCTCATGCGATGAAGAAGAAGATGCTATCCCTCGCCGCGTCGCTGGCGGTCGTTTTCTTCCCTCCCTGCCTGGCCTTCGACGGACAGGAAGGCGACCCGAACGTCACGCTGCTCCAGGCGGTCGACCCGGCCAAATACCCGGGCGCGAATGCCGTCGTCGTGTACGACAGCACGGATGTCGACGTCGAGGAAAGCGGCCGGAGTTCGGTCCTGATGCACCGCCTCACGTTGATCCTGACGAAACGCGGCGCTCTGGACCACCGCTTCCTGGAATACCAGTACGACCCGCAGTCGGCGGACGTCGAGGTGCGTTTCGTGCGCGTGTACCGTAAAGACGGGACGGTGGAAACACTCCCGCCCGACCGGATTGCCGACGATCCGGCTCCTGCCCGTGCTATCTACTGGGGAATGCGCAGGAAATCCGTCAACGTGGGGAGGCTCGAACCCGGCGATGCCGTCGAGACGCTCGTTTTCCGGACGGGGTTCATGTACGCCCTCCTCGGCGGCGGAGAAGACGACCGGTTCGTACCTCCCATGCGCGGGCACTTCTACGACATCGTGGAATTCTGGTCCTCCCTGCCTATGCGGGAAAAAGTCTATCGCGTCGCCATGCCGAAGGACAAGCCTCTGCAATACGAGGTCTACAACGGGGAACTCGGCTCCTCCGTCCATTTCCACCCGTCTAAGACGGCGCGCATCCGCGTCGATATCAACCCGGGCGCGTTGCAGGCGGAAGTCCCCGAGGACGATCTCCACCCCACCTCCGGAATGAAAACCGTTGCGGGGAAGGTGGTCTACACGTGGTGGAAACGCGATATCGCCCCATTCCGGGAAGAACCGGCGATGGCGGCGGTGTCCGACGTCGCGTGCAAACTCCTTCTCTCGACGGCGCAGGACTGGTACGCGAAGGCAGCGTGGTTCCATGCCGTCAACGAGGATTTCAAGAGCTTCGAGGTGACGCCGGAAATCCGGAAACTCGTCGACAGCCTTCTCGCCGGCGTGACCGACGAACTCGAGAAAATCGCCATACTCAACCGGTGGAGCGCAGAGGAAATCCGCTACTCCGGTATCTCGATGGGCAAAGGGGAAGGATTTACGCTCCATCCCGGTTCGATGACGTTCCGGGACCGGTGCGGCGTGTGCAAAGACAAAGCGGGGATGACCATCACCCTGCTCCGTGCAGCTGGTTTCGAAGCATACCCCGCTATGACGATGGCCGGCTCCCGTATCGATCGGATACCGGCGGACCAGTTCAACCACAGCGTCGCGCTCGTCAAACGCTCGAATGGGCACTGGATGCTGCTGGACCCGACATGGGTGCCGGGCGTACGCGAATTCTGGTCGAGCGCCGAACAGCAGCAGCAATATCTGCCGGGGATCCCCGGCGGGGCGGACTTGATGACGACACCGGTTTCACCGGCCGATAACCATTTTTGGAAACTCACCGGAGAATCGGAACTGTCCGAGGACGGTACGCTCGAGGGGACGCTTCTCCTCGAGGCCGAAGGGCAGTCCGACGCCATGATCCGGCGCGCTTTCACGCGGTCGTACCGTTCCTCCTGGGGTGAATACATACCGCGCCTCTTCTATGCGTTCTCCCCACGCGTGGAAATCCTCGATCAACAAATCCATGACCCCGAAGATCTCTCGCGTCCGATGCGGGTGTTCGTCCGGTACCGGATACCGGGGTATGCCCTCGTCGACGGGAAGCGGATGTTGTTCACACCTCTTGCCGCCCGCAATCCCCTGAATGACGGGATACTGAGTCCCGAACTCTCCATGGACACGGCACTCGCTGTGCGCCGGTACGGCTTCAGGACTCGATGTTCGAAAGCAACGGAATTTTTCGAGAGAGTGACGCTGCCGAGGGGGTGGTCCGTCGCAGAAATGCCCGGTCTTCCCTTCGTGAAGAGCTCGTCTGCGTCCTTCGAAGCGTCGTACACGATGGAAGGGGGGGTGCTCGTTCTT
>JARYLZ010000101.1 GCA_029907355.1 Bacteroidota bacterium
ATGCTGGCGACGATCATGTCCACGACGGATGGGCTCGCATTCATCTCCGCAGCCGCCATCGGACGGGACATCCTCGCGCGACTCTCCGGCCGCTCCGGCGGTGGCGATATCCGACGTTTCACGCGTCGGGGCGTCCTCTTGACATTCGCCGTATCCATTGCGGCGGCGATCGTTTTCCCTTCTGTCGTCCAGCTCTGGTACGTCATCGGGACCCTGTTCATCCCGGCTCTGCTCCTGCCCCTCCTCTCGACGTATCAGGAGCGGATGCGTCTCCCGCCGTCCGCGACGCTCCTTTCCATGGGGCTTGGTTTCTCCCTTTCCTTCTGCTCTTTCCTGTGGGGAGCTTTCCATGGGGGGGCAGGTTCGCCGCGATACCTCTTCGGTATCGAGCCGATGTATCTCGGTCTTGCAGGTTCCGCGTTCCCATACATCGTGCATCTGTGGAAGAGGCGAGAACCCAAGGGTTCGCCGAGGGGAGCTGCGACAGGTGCATGACCCAAGGAGGCGGTCGAGCACGGAAGGATCTAACACCCTGAAAGTCTCGTCGTATTCTTCGATGTATCTTTTAAACCGCCTGCCGGTTCCCCACCCTCTACCCTCATGGAAGCGGAAGGCGGGGCATAGCGGGGAATCCTTCCGGCGCACGGTTTCACTGGAGATGTGGTGGAGGATAAGACCGACAAGGCAGAATCGTCCTCGCACATGCATGTCGGAATGAATGGTGAAATACCGTGTCTCCCGATTTCCTCCCAGTCGGTTTACCACCTCTACGGGTTTTCGGGCCCCAAGGACGCAACGCATCGATACGCATCCATTGACACGAGCAGTGATAGGGAAACGTGTCTCGTGTTTACATTTGTGAAGAGAGTTCCGAGATTGTCTGCGGAAAACCGGAACGGGGGAGGGACTTTTCCATCATTCCCCCGCTTAGCGCAGGTTCACGGAAATCACTCGAAACCCCTCTGCATGTTCGTACGGTGGTTCAAGGGAAAGATCGAGCAGAGGAAGATGTTCTTTCAATACGATGATCTCGAGCACGGCCATCCATCGTTCACTTTTTGAAGCAGGGATATGAAGTGGCACTCTATTCCCGTCGAGGACGCGTGTGCGGCGTTCGGGACGGATCTCCAAAACGGTTTGAGTGCGGCGGGCTTGACAGCCTCCACCGCTACATACGGGAAGAACGAACTCCCTCGTGAGCTGCGCCCCTCAGATTTCATCCTCTTCATCCGCCAGTTCAACAACCCCATTATCTTCATCCTGATCGTGGCGGGTGTTTTAACGGCGATCCTCGCCGACCCGACGGATTCCATCGTGATCTTCGTCGTGGTGTTGATCAACACGCTCATCGGGTATTACCAGGAAAAGCGTGCGGAGGCGGCCCTGAACGCCTTGAAGGACATGACGTCTCCCCTCGCGCGCGTTCTCCGGGAAGGCAGGCAGACGACCATTCCCGCCGGTGAGGTCGTCTGCGGTGACATCGTGCTCGTGGAGTCGGGAACGAAAGTCCCGGCCGATATCCGTCTCGCGGAAGTGCACGAATTGATCGCGGACGAATCGATGCTCACGGGTGAATCCCTTCCCGTTTCGAAAAACACAGCGCGTGCCCTACCGGAAGAGACCCCTCTCGCCGAACGTTTCAACATGCTGTATGCAGGGACTGTCATCCAGCGCGGCCGGGGGAAAGGGGTGGTCGTCTCCGTCGGGAGCGCCACGGAGCTGGGGGTCATCACGAAGAACATCATCGAAGCCGAGCCGACGATATCGCCTCTGCAACAGCGCCTCGACTCGTTCAGCAGGAAACTCAGTGTCGCGATCGGCATCTCCATCCTGCTGATATTCGTTGCCGGCGTCCTAGAAGGAAATTCCCTTCTCCAGATGTTCCTGACTTCGGTCGGAATGGCCGTGTCCGCGATCCCCGAGGGTCTGCCTGTCTCCGTGACGGTTGCGCTCTCGATCGGGGTGTACGCGATGGCGAAACGCAACGCCATCATACGCAAACTCGCGGCAGTGGAGACGCTGGGGAGCACGACCGTCATTTGTACCGACAAGACCGGCACGTTGACGGCGAACGCGATGACCGTCACCCGCATCGCAGCGGGCGGGCATGTCTACCATGTCACAGGGAGCGGGTACGACGCGGGAGGGGACATCCTAGACGAAGACGGGAATAAGGTCCGCGTCGTGAACCGGCAATCGCCCTTGGCCTATACCCTGCGGATCGGGTTGCTCTGTACCGAGTCGAAACTCGTGCAGGAAAATGGGAAAACGAAAGTCGTCGGCGACCCCACCGAGGCGGCGATGATCGTCGCAGCACGAAAAGGAGGGCTGGACCACGAGGAAGAAGCCCGACTGTTCCCCATCATCGACATCCGGCCCTTCGAGTCCGAGAACCAGTACATGGCCATCACCGTCCGTTCCGAGGGGAGAAAATACTTGCTCGTCAAAGGATCGACGGAACGCGTTCTCGCCATGGCGGACAACGTCTGGACGGAGGATGGCGAACGGCCGATCGACCGGGATGCTCTCTCCGCGCAGGCGGCCATTTTCGCATCGGAGAGTCTGCGCGTGATCGCGTTCGCCTATCGTGAAGTCTCGGAGTCCGATGAGGTGTTCGACGATGCGGTTTACCGCGGACTCACGTTCGTCGGTTTCCAGGGGATGTACGACCCACCCCGCGAGGAGGTGAAGCGCGCCGTGGCGGACTGCAGGAGGGCCGGGATCAAGGTGATCATGATCACAGGCGACCACATGGATACCGCCCGCGCCATCGCGGCACAGCTCGAGCTCGAGGAGGGGAGAATCGACGTCATAACCGGTGCGGAGCTCGATCGCATGAGCGACCGCAGGCTCTTCGGCGTCGCCGATATCACGGAAGTGTACGCACGGGTGTCCCCCCTCCACAAGCTGCGCATTGTGAAAGCCCTCCAAAAGCGCAGGCACGTGGTCGCCATGACGGGAGACGGGGTGAACGATGCCCCCGCACTCAGGGCTGCGGATATCGGCATCGCCATGGGGTCCGGAACCGACGTCGCGAAAGAGGCGGCCAGCATGGTCGTGACGGACGACAACTTCGCATCCATCGCGTCCGCGGTCCGCTACGGCCGCGTGATCTTCGACAACATCCGCCACATCGTGCTCTTCGTCCTCTCGACGAGCCTCGGGGGTGTATTGACGCTCGTGTCGTCGATTCTCGCGCGGATGCCGCTTCCTCTTCTCCCCGCCCAGCTCCTCTGGATCAATCTCGTGACGGACGGCATTTCGACCTTCCCGCTCGCGTACGAGAAAGAACACCGGGACGTCATGAAACGATCCCCTCGCCCGGTGAACGCGGGTCTTGTCCCCAAGGACATGTTCTTCTCGATCATTCTCGCGGCGGTGCTCATGATGTTCGGGACGTTGAGCGTGTACCAATGGGCCCTCCACCATTACTCGTTCTACCATCTGACCCCCGACCTCCAGGAGTTCGCGCTGCGCAAGGCACGGGCCATGGCGTTCGTCACGCTCGCGCTCTTCCAGATTTGGAACGTGCACAACTCGCGTTCGCTCTCGAATTCCCTGTTCACCATCGGGATGTTCTCCAACCGCCCGCTACTCCTCGTTTCGATCGTCTCTCTGACCCTCCAGGTAGCCGCCATCCACATGCCGGGTCTCGTCGACGTCATGCGCGTCAGCCCCCTGGATGTCGGCGAGTGGCTGGTCTGCGTGGGGACATCGCTGACGATCGTCGTCGTCATGGAACTCAGGAAACTCTTCGGACGCTTGTGGCGGGAGAAAGAAGCGAGAGACTGAGAGCGACGGCCCCTGAAAGACTTCGGATCCCGAGGTCCGATTCCCATGCATGATGGGCGCGTGAGAGAGCGCGGCGTCTCTTCCCCCTCGGGCAGTATCGATATGCCGGGCTAGGAGGTGGAGGAAACAGTTCGTCTTCTTGCCCTTCCGTGGTACAAGATCGCGGAGAGACGAACGCTGTCACCCCGATGCATGGGATCGGACGTTTCGCATCCCGAGAATGCCGGTCGGCTCCCCACCCTTTCTCCCATCGCTTTCTTCTCGTTTTGACACAGCCAGGATGGAATTCCCAACGAGCGGCGTGAAACGCACGCCAAGTTGCGACTTCCCGGATCGTGAAATCGTACCAGCCTGCAACCACCCATCGCGCAGAGGATTCTCTCGGTATGCAGACGGCGGATGAGCGGGAAGCCGCTCGTTTCATGCTTCCCAAAGGGGATAAAAACCGTCTATTGCTGTGCGTACCGAACGACCCACCCACCACGCACTTCTCCCTCCTCTCGAGTCGGGAGCCGGCTGTGCCGTTGCAGTGAGGCTTTAGGAAATGCCTCGATGCATTTCGATCCCCGGAATATGTATGAAGGAGTGACCCTGTCGTGACGACGCGTTCGCGGTTTGTCCGTGCGGAACATGCGCACTCCCGTCGAATAAGGGGGATACATGTCTGTAGATTTCGACCGGAAATGCTCGGTGCTTGGCGCCGGTCGCTCCGAATGAAAAACATGGATTGGCATCGTTTCTCGTAGCGTGGTACGCGGACCGGTGCGCATCGTGTTCCCGCGCTCTGCATTTCC
This sequence comes from Bacteroidota bacterium, assembly GCA_029907355.1. Lineage (GTDB taxonomy): Bacteria > Bacteroidota > Ignavibacteria > SZUA-365 > SZUA-365 > JARYLZ01. The sequence goes on from JARYLZ010000101.1 coordinate 4,587, forward strand.
TGCGAAGGCCCAACACCTGACCGTTCTCTCGAGCATTCCCCGCGATGCATTTTCCCGCGCACCGAGTTTGTTCCCCGTCATGAGGCGATGTACCTTGACGGAGAAAGCGGCGGAAAACATTCTCACAACATCAAGGAAAAGGAGAGAACATGTCGGCGGGCATCGGCGATAGAGTACACGTGCATTACACGGGCACACTGGAAGACGGGACCGAGTTCGACAGTTCCCGCAATGGGGAACCGTTCTCTTTCGTTCTCGGCTCGGGGCAGGTCATCGCGGGTTTCGACCATGCCGTGCAGGGGATGGAAATCGGCACGACGAAACATGTCGTCGTTTCCCCCGAGGAAGGGTACGGCGTCTATAACGACCAATACATTCTCCATGTTTCGCGGTCGGACATTCCGCCGAACATCAACCCGGAAATCGGTATGGAGTTGATGCTCCACCAGGGAAACGACATTACGATACCGGTGCGCGTCACGGAGATGGACGAGGAGCATGTCGTGCTCGATGCGAACCATCCCCTCGCGGGGAAATCCCTCGTGTTCGATATCGAGTTGATCTCGATCGACCCGCGTTGAGGGAAGTAATCGTTTTTCAGCCTCCGCGGGGGGGAGGGAGTGATTGTCCTAAAGCTGCGGTTTCCTCAAACGAGATCCGCCCAGGTCCCCTCGACTGCTCGACAGAGGTCATGGGGGTCAATGCGCATTTGAAGACCGCGGATACCCGCACTGACGAACACGGCATCGAACGCTTGCGCTGTCTCGTCTATCCACGTCGGGTAGCGTTTCCGCATGCCTATGGGTGAACACCCGCCGCGCACGTAGCCGGTAAGGGGGAAGAGGTCACGGACAGATACCAGCGCAATACTCTTGTTGCCGCTGACGGCGGCAGCCTTTTTCGCGTCGAGCTCGGAAGGGCCGGGGATGACGAACACGCAGATGCCCGTGCGGTCGCCGCGTGCCACGAGCGTCTTGAAGACGCTTTCGCGTTCCGCCCCGATGGCGTCCGCGACGGAAACGGCATCCAACCGGTCCTCGTCGGTTTGGTACTCAATGAGATCGTACGGGATGCCCCATGCCGTCAGGATGCGTGCCGCATTCGTCTTCATCTCTTGTGCGGTCGTGGGTGCGACAGGGAATACGACGCGCACGTCTGCGCGCGGTGCATCCTCTTTCCGTCCATGCGGTCTGTGAATGGGGGTGGCGTTTGCTGGCGTGGGGTCACGCTCCGGTGCGGATGCCCATCTCCTCGAAACTCCGCTCTGCTGCTGCGATGATCTCGGGACGCAAGCCTTCTTCCGCCACTTCCTCCATGAAAGCGCGCCTGCCGCGAATTAGGTCGTCGATGTAGTACTCGATCTGCTCGGTCGTGTATAGACGGCGGACATCCCAATTGTCCATGGGTATCCCGTCGGCCTCGACGATGCCGAGCGTACCTAGGATGCATTTCTCGTAGCGGTTCGTCCCCCTCAGGTCGCCGCGCTGGATCGCCGCCATCAGTTCGAGAGGGATCCGTTCCGTCTTGCGGACGAGTTTCTTGACCTGCCGGCCGTTCTCTTCCGTCGTCTCGATGATTTCCCCCATACCGCCGGTGTTGTAGAGCATGAAATGCACCTTGCCCGGATACCGGTCGGCGAGCGTCATAGCGAAATCGTAGAATCGGTTCACCTTGCGGGCCCGGCTACCGATGATGAAGTCGTCGGTGCCGACGATACGGACCGACTCGCCTGCGCGCAGGGGGTTCGCTGCGAAACTCAGCGTCGATTCGCCAAAGAGGTACGCGAGCGTCCCCTGCTCCGGGGTGAGCTTCTGGGCGAACGGCATGATCGTGTTGCGCCGGGTGATGAACGCGAAAATCAACCCGTCGATTTCCTCGAGCGGAGGGAGATTGATCGAGTCCGCCATGATGGAGAGGAGCCGCCCGTCCCGCTCCACGGCGAGTTTATCCTTGCGGATGACGGCCCGACCGTTGCCGCACATGCTCTCGTCGAGCCAGTCGATTTTCCCGTTCGCGTCGACCATGACGTTCTCGAGGAGGGCGCTCGGGTCGGTGAGAGCGTGCCACATCGCTTCCTGCTGTTCCTTGACGATGTCCGTCTTCACGTAGTAGTTCGCCTCGCTGCCGAAAGCCGAACCGTCTTCCCTCAGGAAGCAGATATCGTCCTGGGACACGTAGGTCATCTCGCCGCGCGTATGGTCCATCATGAGCTGATGGCAACTCCAGGTGGATTTTCCGGTCGCCGTCATCCCAAAGAGAATGACCCCGTACCGCTTGAGTGCACCCGTCTTCGCGTCGCGGGCAGCGACCATCTTCGTCCCCGCGTGCAGGCCGAGCATCCCGCGTTCGTCGGCAAGCCACATCGCCTGGCGGAGGAACCCCTTCTTGTCTTCACCGAGGTAATCCGATCCAAGGCATATGTTGAGATTGTATTCCGGCATGGTTAGGATCTGCTGCCGGCTGACGTGCTCCTCCGGGATATGAATCATGGTAATTTCGGGACCCGGCTTGTCGTCGGGTTCGAAGAGCAGCGTTCCCCACATATACGGGAGACGGATGTTGCGCGGATCCTTAACGCATGTATAGAGCGTGCACCGCGGGTTGAACTCGGGGTTATCGCCCATGCGCCGTGTCAATTTCACGAACGGGAGATTCCGAATCCATGCCAGGACCTTTTTCATTTCGGCGGGCGCCTGCCGGACAATCTTTTCCTGTTCGGCCGTCAAATGGGGGAGCCGGATGCGTTCCGTCCCGAGATACACAGTTTTCGCAGCGAGGCGCGAGCTCTGGAACGAGTGCCAGAGATAGGAGCCGAACTCCGTTTCACGAGCGAAAACACGAGATTTCTCGCCGAGTTCCTCCAGCTTCACCTCGACGATGTTCGGGCCGGTGAGCGCTTCCCTGAGCTCGCGGACGAAAGATTCATAGAATGGGATGTCGAAGATGTCTTCTGCCATGGCGGGTACACGTGTAAAGTGAATGGTCTGGGATGTATCGTCGGGTTATTGGGGGAAGGGGACCGGAAGCGGGATGACCGAAGCGGGTGGACCGATCCTCATGGTTCTTGGTGCATGACGGTTTGTTTCAGCCCTTCCTGAATATCTCGCAAGCGTATCCTCCGTTCGTCATCTTCCGCAGGATCTCCTCCTCGTGCCGCGTTCTTCGTTCGCCCGGAGCGATGTTGCCGCACGGTTTCTCCCGTGCGCAATATACGTATTCCCGGCGAACAGGTGCTGCGTTATCGGCCGCTGCCCTTTGCGAAATGCGGGACGGTTTACGGGGACGACCGGCGTTGGTCAGAGACGGGCCAGCGACTCGCGGATACGGGCGATCCCCTTTTCGAGGTTGTCCATCGACGTGGCGTAACTGATGCGGATATACTCGTCCGCGCCGAATGCGCCACCGGGCACAACGGCGACATGCGCTTCGCAGAGGAGGTAGTACGCCAGTCCGGTGCTGTCCCCGAGCGGTTTGCCTTGGTAATCCTTGTCGTAGTACGAGGAGACGTTCGGGAACGCGTAGAATGCCCCGGTCGGCATGATGCACGAGACGCCGGGGATTTCGCGCAACGCGTGGACGACGTAATCCCGGCGTTTCCGGAACTCGGCAACCATTTTCGCGATCTCGTCCTGCGGACCGCGGTACGCTTCGAGGGCGGCACGCTGAGAAATGGAGGAGGGGTTCGAGGTGGCATGGCTCTGGACCTTCGCCATGGCCGACACGACTTCCCGTGGACCTGCTGCCCACCCGATACGCCAGCCCGTCATCGCGTAAGCCTTCGAGACGCCGTCCACGGTTATCGTTCTCGCTTTGATTTCGGGGCCGAGCGAAGCGAAACGCGTGAACGGGAAACCGTCGTACATCAGCTTCCCGTAGATCTCGTCGGAGAGGACGTAGAGGTTCTTCCCTGCGACGATTTCGGCGAGCGCCTCGAGGTCTTTTTTCGAGTACCCACAACCCGTGGGGTTCGACGGGTTGTTGAGGAAGACAGCGCGGGTCCGCGGCCCGATTGCATCGCGGAGCTGTTCCGGTGTCATGCGAAACCCACCGCTCTCCGTCGTCCGAATGAAAACCGGTATCCCGCCGGCGAGCTTGACCATCTCCGGGTACGACACCCAGTACGGGGCGGGGATGACAACCTCGTCCCCATCGTTGACGAGTGCCATCACGGCGTTGTAGAGCGAATGCTTGGCGCCGTTCGAGACGATGATTTCCGAGGGTTCGTAGATGAGCCCGTCCTGCTCTTTCAATGCTGCGGCTATGGCCTGGCGGAGCGGGAGGATCCCCTCGGCGGCGGTGTATTTCGTGAACTGTTCGTCGATGGCTTTCTTCCCCGCCTCGCTGATATTGAGCGGCGTCGGGAAATCGGGTTCCCCAACACTCAGGTTCACGACGTCTATCCCTTCTTCTCTCATTGCCTTTGCCGTCGCATCGACTTTCAATGTCGGGGATGCCCCGATTCGGCTGATACGATCTGCAATCACGGATGTGCCTCTTTTGTTCGTAATGTTATCCGATGGGCTCGTTCTGTCTTTACCATCCGCTCCCGTCTGTTATGCATTATACGGCCCCGTGCGACGCCATACCCTCACGACGGGGTCCAGGCACCCACCCAGTGTCCCCTTCGAACGGCTTTCCTCTCCCGATCCCGCGATCGGACTGGTACACGCATAAATAGAATTCCGAAGTCGGTTTTCAATGAATATGCGTTGGATCATGGAGATATTGGGAGGAGGGGGCGATTAGGGGAAGGAAAAATCGCGGGGTATCTCGCTGGTCTTCAAACGGCCATATCGGGTAGGAAGAGAGAACGGGTATTCGCGATTTCCACGGAGAAATGTAATACGCCCACCACGAAGATAAAACACGGTTTTCCGCGAGTGAATATTTGCCCCGGCAGGTGTCAAAGGCGCACAGGCATGCGGCGGCTTCCCCATGTGCCGGGGTGGTCCTCGAAAACGCCTGCACACACCATGCCGCATACAGCGCAACGCCCCCCCGGGGCGAGTGCCCACCGCGTGATGTCGTACCCTTCCCGGGCAATGAGGACGGCGCCGCAGGCATGGCAGCGCGTCGTCGAACCCTCGGGGTCGTGCACATTGCCCGTGTAGACGTAGTGGAGCCCGTTTCGAAGCCCGATTTCGCGGGAACGCCGAAGGGTCTGGAGCGGTGTCGGAGGGCGATCGGTGAGGCGCCAT
>JARYLZ010000102.1 GCA_029907355.1 Bacteroidota bacterium
TGTCGCTCTGCGTCTGTCGGGCGGGTGTCAGGCCCCGGGCGCCGACGAGGCTCGCGCCGACGCGCAGGAACGGAGCCGGTTTCAGTTCGATGTGCCCGCTCCGCACCGAATAGGTCTCGACGTACGTCGGGTCCAACAGGTCGTGGTATTTCATGGTGCCGAGCGCCGCGAGCACATCGAACCACCGATGGTTGAAAGCGGCCCGGAAACCGTCGAGCCCCGTGTCGTAATTCAAACCGCGGTTCTCGAAGAGGTTCATCGTGAGGCCGCGGTCGTACAACGTGTAGAAGTCGCCTGCACGGAGTTCGAGCCCCTCGCGGAGGTATTCGATGTACCGCTTCTTCACGCCCTGGTACGTCGGCCCGAACTCCGGTGGGTCGTCGTACACGTACTGGAATCCGACGGTGAAATCCTTCCAGTAGAGCCGGATGTTGGATTGATTCTCGACGTATTCCTCCCGCTGGTCAAGGCCGGAAATCACCTGCGTGCCGTTCCCGAAGCGGAAGAGATTGCCGACCGAGTACTGCACCTGTGCCACGGCGACGCAAGCCGGCAGAACGGTGCAGGCGACGGCGAGGCGGAGCATGCTTCTCATGGGCGTTCCAGCGCCTTGAGAATGTCCGCCTCGATTTCCTTCTCGTCCCCGGCGAGGAAGCCGACGCGCTTGGCGATGAGCTTGCCCTGCTCGTCCACGATGAGTTGGTAGGGCATGTTCTGGCCGTTCAGTTTCTTGAAGACCTCGCTGTTCGGGTCGAGCAGGTGCAGGTAGGGAAGCTGCTCGGCGTTGAGGTACGTCTTGACCTTCGCGAGGCTCCGCGGATTGTCGACGTTGATGGCGATGTAATGGAGGTTCTTGTCCCTCCATTTTTCGAAAATGGGCTTGAGCGCTTTCATTTCCTGCTTGCAGGGCTGGCACCACATGGCCCAGAAACTGATGATGATCACGCCGCGTTTCGGCTCGGTTTCCGAACCGCGGACCTGAGCGAGGATTTCCTGGAACGAGTGTTCCTTGCCGTCGATGTCGCGGAGGCGGAAATCGACCGAGCTCAGGTCCTGCGAACGCGCAGGCAACGCGGCCGCAAGGAACACGAGGAGAACGGAGGGGATGCCTTTGCGAAAGGAGCTCGCTGCGGGAAAGCTTCGGGGGAATGGATGTTTCATGACGGCGATTCAGATGAGTTCATAAACACGGAGAATGTCCCGCACACCTGCCGCGGAAATGTACGGGTATGCATGCATCCCTAACGCGCGCGCGGTGTCCGTATACGAGGGGATATCGTCGAAGTAGAGGCAGCATTCCGCCGGAACACCGGCACGTTCGATGGCGGCCCGGTAGATTCGTTCGTCGGGTTTTCGAACACCGGTCTCGTAGGAAAAAACGAATGCGTCGAACGCGGCGAACACGTCGGGGTAATTCCGGCGGGCATACTCGACATGGAGCGGGTTGGTGTTCGAGAGCATGAGGAGTCGGACGTGTCCTGCCAGCTTTTCGAGCAGAGGGACGAGTTCCTCGTTCCTCCAGAAGATCTCATTCCACCACGCCTGCGCTTCGTCCTCCTTGACGCGGCCTTCAAGCGCAAAACGGCGGAGAAGCCCACCCACGAACTCCTCGCTTCCCATCGTCCCCGTTTCGAATCGCTCCACCATGCTCTCGAATTCCTGGCGGGAAATTTCCGCGTTGACGTTTCCGCCCGCCGACGAGGAGAAGCGCCGAAAGATGAGGCCGTGGTCGAAGTGCAGGAGAACGTTCCCGAGATCGAAAATGACGGCGTGGATCATGAGCGGGAAATCTTGTGATCGCGGCCGCCGCGAATACCGACGTTACCGCACGCGGCGGTGAATCCCTTACCCATTCGTACCGCTTCTCTTTCCACGGGTCGCGTCGATTCCATTATTCATCGTTACAATCTAGCATGTCCTCGGTGACGAATCAAACGAATCCTTCCCGTCCCTGGCGGGAAAAGAGTTACCACCGTTCTTCCGCGCATCCGTCCCGCACCGTGAAACCCTGTACGAAGGATACCGTATTATCCGAGTACAGTGTCGTCGGCGTATTTCTACTTCCCACCCCCGGAGGAGAACCCATGGTCACCGCCCTCGGATGTTTCTTTTCATTCGCCGTCCTCGTCCTTTCCCCGCCCACCTTGAGCGCCCCGGACACCTTCGAAACGCTTTCTCCCCACAGGACAGATGCCCTCCGCGCGAATATCGAGCGGAACTTCGCGGACCGGTCGCCCGATATCCGCGCCGGCACCATCCAGCTCGTCATGGAATTGCGGGATGTCCACCCGGCTCTCGATATGGAATACGTCATCATCCCGTTGCTCTCCGTCCTCAAGAACGACAAGTCGCCGGAACTTCGCATCCTCGCCGCGTGCGCGCTCCTGCGATTCGATTCCGAGCGGGCGCGATTCGCTGTCTCGCGTCGTGCGCTCTACGACCCCGACGAGCGCGTCGCGCGCCGATGCGCGGTTCTCTCCCGATGCTGGAAGGATGCGCGGAAACCCCCCTGCCCCGAAGGACTGGGATCATCGTCCTCGTCACGTCGATCCGTCGACGGCAGGTGAAGCCCGCAACCGCTCGAGCATGCCGCGGATGATGAGCGCCGTGGCACCCCAGATCGTTTCCCCGTCCGTGCGGTAGAACCAGACCTCGCGCGGGCGGCCGTCGACGATCCTCGTTTCCGATGCCGCGTTGTGTTCGTCCGCGAAGAAATCCAGGGGAACGGTGAAGAGCCGCGCTACCTCGTTCCTGCTCGGTGTGAGCGGCACTCCCTGGCGGAGGACGCCGACGACGGGGGTGATGACGTAACCCGTCGGGGTACACAGTTCGTCGAGTTCGCCGAGGATCTCGACATCCCCCGGCAGAAGCCCGATTTCTTCGCCCGCCTCACGGAGTGCCGTCATGTATGGGCTCTCCCCCTTCTCGGCTGCACCGCCGGGAAAGGAGACCTGTCCGCCGTGACGATCGAGGGCGTCCGAGCGTCTCGTGAAGAGCACGTGCCACCGTCCCTCCTCGGGCAGGAGGGGCACGAGGACGGCGGCACGCCGATACCCCGCCGCGTCGACGTGCAGGGGGGGACGGGACAAGACCGACCGCCGGAAATCTTCCACGCTCACATTCCCCATGCCCATTGCCGGTGCACCGTTGTCAGACATCGCCTGCATCCCGGTGCAGCGTGATGTCGAAGGAGATGTCGAGAGCTTGGACGGAATGGGTCAGCGCACCGACCGAGATGCTCGTCACCCCTGCCTGTGCGATCTCGCGGACCGTCTGTTCCGTGACGTTCCCCGAGGCTTCGATCTCGACCGACGGTTTCCGCATACGGATCATCCGCACCGCCTGGGCGATCGTCCCCGGCGGAAAATTGTCGAGCATAATGATGTCGATCCCGTCGCAGGATGCCGCCTCGTAGACCTCTGCGATGGTCCGCGCCTCCACTTCCACGCGGAGAGGGTTTCCCGGCGAAAGCCGCTCGCGGACGCGACGCACGGCTTCTGCGAGTGAACCGGCCGCGGCGATATGGTTGTCCTTGATCAGAACCATGTCGTCGAGCCCGAAGCGGTGGTTGTGACCGCCCCCGTCGCGTACGGCCTGCTTGTCGAAGAGACGGAGCCCCGGCGCGGTTTTCCGCGTGTCGAGAATGCGCACGCCCGTTCCTTCCACGAGCTTGACGAACAGAGCGGTGCGGGTGGCGATGCCCGACATGCGCTGGAGAAAATTCAGTGCGGTTCGCTCGGCGGTGAGCATGGGCGCGACAGGGCCTCGCACCGTCGCGATGGTCATGCCGCGGAGAAGCGGCATGCCGTTTCGCACGTGCGTTTCGAAGGCCAGGCGCTCGTCGATGAGGCGGAACACGGCCGCTGCGACGTCGATGCCCGATAGGACGCCGTTCGCCTTCGCGAGGAAGACCCCCGTGCCCATCAAACCCGGTGGAACCGTTGCGGCGGTCGTGACGTCGCCGAGGCCGATATCCTCGCGGAGGGCGTTCCGGATGGCTTCCGCGACCCGGCCATCGATCGGGGTTTCACTCGGTTGCATGGCCGGTACCGCTCGTGTCGCGGCGAAACGATGCGAAATCCATACCCCGTTCGAGATCACGGTGGGTGCGGTAGCGATCGACGACTTCCACGTAGTGAGCGGCCGACGAGGCCAGTCCGCGCCGCTCCTCGTCGCTCAACAGCCGCACGACTTTGGCCGGGACACCTGCCGCGAGACTGTGGGGAGGAATGCGTGCGTTCTGGCGCACGAGCGATCCCGCCGCGACGAGTGCCCCCTCACCGATGACGGCACCGTCGAGCACCGTCGCGTTCATGCCTATCAGAGCACCGTCTTCGACCGTGCACCCGTGGAGGACGGCGTTGTGCCCTACCGTCACGTCGGAACCGATGACGAGGGGATGAGTGTCCGTCGTGACGTGGAGCGTGCAGTTGTCCTGAACGTTCGTCCGCGCCCCGATCGTGATGGTGTGGACGTCGCCGCGAATGACGGCGTTGAACCAGACGTTCACATTTTCGGCGATCGTGACGTCGCCGGCGATCACCGCACCGTCCGCGATGAACGCCGACGGGTGGATGACAGGCATCCTGCCGCAATACGGGATAATGCGCGCGTTACGTGACATGGCGGGGCGGTTTCCAGTGTGGTTTTTTCCAGGAGATGAGTTGGATGCGTATGCTGCCGATGATGACGTGCATTTTCGCAAAGACGGGGATCGACGCCCTGTCGCGGGTGAACCATCCCTCGAAATCGCCGGTGAGCCCGAAAATGCCGGTGAAACCTGTTTCGCCGTCGAGCTTCCTCGTCGCGATGGGGTAATCCACGGCATCGATCTCCATCGGTTCCTCCTTGACGCCGAACCGAATGGTGGTGAAAGCTTTCGAGTGGTAGATCAGGACCGGGACGCGTGCGGTGTAACGGTGGTGTGCATGCGCCCGCGCGAAGAACAACAGCGACAACCCGTCCTGCCAGCATTTCCCTTCGAGCGGGATGGTGTCGTAATGATCCCAGATCGGGTCGTTCCCGATCCGTTCCGAAATGTAGACGACATCGCGCCCCGCGGGAAACGTGTAGTGGATGTACTTGTTCAACGTATCCTGCACGCGCTCTTTCGTGCTGAACGAGACGGACGCGAAACGGCCGTCCACTGTGCTCTGGAAAATCGTGAGGAGATTGACGAAAGGGATACCGCGATACGAACGGATGAGGCACTCGGTCTTGTACCGCGCCGACCCGTTCACGGTGTCGACGGCCGTGCACCGCGTCGTGATCGTCCCGAGCCGGATGGCGAGGTAGCTGACCTCGTATGTCAGCTCCTCCCCTTTCTCGAAGACGAGGAAGTTCGGGGCGGGCGGCTTGTGCTCTTGGGGGACCGCACAGGGCGGCGGCGTGGTCCCCACGCAGAGGGCGATTATCGCCACTGCGAGAACAGCGCTTCCGGCGAGGCGACCGCGCTTTCCCCGGTGCATGTCGACACGCGTTCCTATTTCAGACCGGCGATTTTCGCAGCCTCGGGGAACAACGTGCACGCCGCGCGGAACTGGGTATCCGCCTTCAGGAGGGCGCGGAAATACCCCTCGTTCCCGAAGAGCTGGCGCGCGATCGAGGCCTTGACGAGAGCCTTGATGTATTCCTGGTCTTTTTCGTACTGCTCTTTGTTGAACGCGACGCCTTTGCTCTCTCCGAACGCGATGAAAGCGTCGAGGAGCGGCTTGTCGACGGCGAATTCCTCGGTGAAGCGGAGGACGCCGTTCTTGCCGTACTTCTCCCGAAGAGCGGGACCGTTCTTGTCCATGAAACCGCTCACGAACTCGAAGATCCGCGCGCGCATCTTGGCGGTGTACTCGCTGAGGAAGCCCGCGCGTACGATGTAATCCGGGGTGATCCCGCCTCCGCCGAGGACGATGCGGCCGCCGTCCGTCCGGTAACGCGGGCGCGACGTGTCCGCTTTCTGGGAAGTCTCGACCGTGTGGGATATGTTCTCTCCCTCGAAATCGAGTTGCTCGGCCGACACCGCCCGGTAGTATTCCTCGTCGGATTTCCCGTCGTAGGGGCGCTGGATGATGCGGCCCGACGGCGTGTAGTACCGCGCGGTCGTCAAACGGAACGCGGAACCGTCGCTCAGGTCGAACTGGCGCTGGACGAGCCCCTTGCCGAACGTCGTTTCCCCCACGATCAGGCCGCGGTCATGGTCCTGCACCGCTCCGGCGACGATTTCCGAAGCCGAGGCGCTGCTCCGCGCGACGAGAATGATGAGCGGGATATCCTGCAGTTCCCCCGTGCCGGTCGCGACGTAGTTCTCCTCGAACTCGGGCCGCCGTCCCTTCGTGTAGACGACCATCTGCCCCTTGGCGAGGAACTCGTTCGCCATGCGGAACGCCTGCTCGAGGTACCCGCCGGGATTCCCGCGGAGGTCGAGGATCATCTTCCGCATCCCCTTCGCGCGGAGTTCCCGAGCGTTCGTGATGAACTCCTGATAGGTGTTCGACGCGAAACGGTTGATGCTGATGTACCCGATGCCGTCATCCAGCATGAATGCCGTGTCCACACTGTAGAGGGGAATCTTGTCCCGGACGATGGTGAACTGCAGGGGCTCCTTGACGCCTGCGCGGATGATCTCGACGGTCACCTTCGTGCCCTTCTCCCCGCGCAGTCTCTTCTGCACGTCATCGTTGGTGAACTTGATCGCGCTCTCGCCGTCGATCTTGACGATTTTATCGCCCGCCAGAATGCCGACCTTCTCGCTCGGTCCGCCGAAAATGGGGACGACCACCGTGATCGTGTCGTTGAGGATGTTGAACTCGATGCCGATGCCCTCGAAGCTTCCTTTGAAATCCTCTTGGACCTTGGTCAACTGCTTCGGGTCGATGTACACCGAGTGCGGGTCGAGCGACTTGAGAAGTCCCTCGATGGCGGCTTCGACCAGCTTCGACGGGCTGACTTCATCCACGTAGTACTTCTGCGTGTAGCTGACCACATCGCGGAACTTGTTCAACTGCTCGTAGATGTTGTCCTCGGATATCGCGCGTATCTGCGCCCCGAGGAGAACGCCGGCGAAAATGAGGATGAATACGGCTGCGGGCGAGTACTGTTTGCGAAACATGGCGATCCTGCGTGTGAAAAACCTATTCATACATCCGAACAGTTGGAAAAGCTAGTGAAAGTTTGTCGGGCAAACAATGCGCCAGGTCGGTAGCTCTCGATAAGCCGTCGTTCCTGAGGTTTTCGTCTTCCCGTGTCTCACCCGTAAAACATTCTTCGCTCCAGGACAACGGGGGAACGGGTGGGGTTGGGAAAACTGGGCGGGACAACGGCCACCGTGATGGGTGACCCTTCGCGGGACGTACTGGTCGTCGATTCCCTCGCGTCACCGAACCGCTTCCCATTCCTTGGCGATGGAGCGGTGCCTCAATGCGACGGCAAGAGCGTTTCTCGTCCACTCGAAGAGGATTCTCACGTAACCCATGCGTCGGAATCGGCGGGGCGACTCATAGACGATCGTGCCCCTCATGAACGCGATGGGCGTGCGACGCCGGACGCGTCGGAACAAATCGTAATCCTCGCCCGCGGCAAGCGATGCGTTATACCCTCCCAGCGCCTCGAAGAGGCTTTTGCGGATCACCTGGCATTCCCCCCGCCCCATTCCCTCGCCCAAGAAGTTCAGCAGCCGAACGTACGTGTTGTGCGCGGAGTGGAAGATGCGGTCCGAAAGGCGCTCTTCCGACGGGAAGACATGGACGGCGCACGTCGCGGCATCCGCCCGCTCAGCCGTCTCGCGGACCGTCGTGAAGAACGCCTCCGGGTCGTCGAGGAGAACGTCGGCGTTGAGAAAGACGAGGAGCGGGGCGCGGGCGACGGATGCGCCGGCATTCCTCCCTGCCGCGATGGTCTGTTTCCCCGAACCGTCGGTGCGCACGAGGGTGCACCCTGCAGCGAGGGCGATGGCCGGCGTGTCGTCCGAGCTCCCCCCGTCGCTCACGATGATCTCGATGCCGTGGCGACGCCTGAATTCCGAAGGCATCTGCTCGAGGAGACCGGGGAGCAGTTCTTGCTCGTTCAGCGTGGGGATGATGACGCTGATGGAGGGTTCTCCGCTGCCCGCCTCCGGGTCTACGTGACGATGTCCGAGTTGGTCGGGCTCCCCTCCTTCGAGGGGATGTCCCACGGTTTGGGCGGGACCTGGTCGCGGTGACCGCTCCGCGGTGCCGTCTCGGAAGTGCGACCGGAAACCTTTTCGCAAACGTTTCATGCTCGGGTTTCCACACTCAGAAATCACGCTCGGAAAGAGAAATCCCGCTCAGAAATACAGCCCATAAGCGATGTACCCGGGCGAGATTCGAATCGCCGGGGCGGGAAAGTGAACGTAATTCAACGCCTCCCGGAACGTGTGCATGAACCAGCTGTCGCCGGGGATGATCTTCGTCACATCGTAATCGAGCGAGAGAAGGATGTTCCGCGTGACCGCCGACCGGTCGTCCATATTGCGGACGGACATTCCGACGGCCAGGGCGAGCCATTCCGGCCACCACTTCTTGAGCGGGTCCGGGAGAAGGCCGTGGACGTGCACCGCCATCCAGAACGTCTGGCCTTCGTAATCGTCGATCATATTGCCGTGATGCAGGCCGGAGCGGTATTTCTTCGAAGGGAAATACGTGACCTTCGGCTGGAAATGCCCGAGTGGGGGGACATAGTACTGGCCGAGGACCCACGCCGCACCGAGAATGTCTGCGTACGCGTCGCCGGGGCTGAAACCCCAGTCCCGCGAGAAACCGTCCTCGACTTCGACGTATAACTCGAAAAGGGTGCTGAGCACGCACCCCCAGACAACGGATGCATCCCTGGACACACCGATCCACTCGAGAGATTTCTTCCCCACGAAGGCACTGAACGCACCACCGAGAAAGTGGCCCGCTTTGTCGACGTTCAATGCGTAATCCGGATCTTCCATGATATGGAACGACGTGCGCCGGTCCTTCCACCAGGCGTTCTGTTGGTAGATATGGATTCCGGCGACCGTCACGGCGATCGCTCCTCCTGCGAGGGCGGCATGGCTCCAGCGGATCGAAGTGCGCTCGGGGTCATACCCTGCGAACGGGACGGGTTCGAACGCTCCGTTGCCGCCTTTGCGCGGGATCGTATCCGTGAGCATTACCGCACTGGGCGCTTCGCCCGTCCCGCCCGAGAACACATTCCCCCCACCGCCCTCCTGTGCAAGGCCCACGACGGGGATACCGGCGAGCAGAAGTACGGCGACAAGTCCTGGGATATTTCGTTCAAAAATAGACGCCATACCATACGACACCCGGCGTCAACCTGACGGCCGGCGCAGGGAATTTGATGTAATTCAAACAGCGTTTGAGAGTTTCCCACCACTCGATGTCCGATGGGAGGACCTGCGTGACATCCACGTCTAGTGCAAGGTAGAGTTCCAGGTTCCCCTGCGGCAGGGACTGGTTCTTCAAATACCCTTCGAGCTTGTCGTCCACCCCGAGACCGACGGCGAGTGCGAGCCATGCCGGCCATGCGGGCCGCAGCGAGGCGGGGAGAAGGCGCTTCACCTTGACGGAGCACCAGTACGTCTGGTTGATGTAATCGTCGTTCCAGGTGGCTCCTCCGCCGGGCTTGATGACCGTGAAATATTTATCGGACCGCTCCCAGTAACTCATCTTGACGTCGAGG
>JARYLZ010000103.1 GCA_029907355.1 Bacteroidota bacterium
GTGGACAGGCGGACGATCAAGATCGACACGATCAAGGGTTCACAATTCCTCCAGCCTCTTTTCGAATTCTCGGGCGCTTGCGGGGGATGCGGCGAAACACCTTACGTAAAGCTTGTCAGCCAATTATTCGGCGACCGGGCGCTGATCGCCAATGCCACCGGTTGTTCCTCCATTTACGGCGGCAACCTCCCCACCACGCCGTGGACCAAGGACCCCAATGGCCGCGGCCCGGCATGGTCGAACTCCCTCTTCGAGGACAATGCCGAATTCGGTTACGGGTTCCGCCTCACGCTCGATAAACAGACCCAGGCTGCGCGTGAATTGCTCCAAGCCCTTGTCGACCGCCTTGGCGAGGGAACCGTCCGCCCACTGCTGGATGCCGACCAGAGCACCGAGCAGGGCATTTTCGACCAGCGCGCCCGAGTGGCCGATCTCAAGGTGAAACTCGCATCCATCGACGACGACCGTGCGCGGCGTCTGCTTTCCCTCGCGGATTTCCTCGTCAAGAAAAGCGTCTGGATCATCGGCGGCGACGGGTGGGCATACGACATCGGTTACGGCGGGCTCGATCACGTCGTCGCCTCGGGAAGGAACGTCAATATCCTCGTCCTCGACACCGAGGTGTACTCCAACACCGGCGGCCAGTGCTCCAAGGCGACGCCGATCGGTGCCGTGGCCAAGTTCGCGGCGGGAGGGAAACCCGCGGCAAAGAAGGATCTCGGGCTCATGGCCATGACGTACGGGACGGCATACGTTGCGACAGTAGCCATGGGATACAGCGATCTCCAGACCCTGCGCGCTTTCCTGGAAGCGGAGGCCTACGACGGTCCTTCCCTCATCGTCGCCTACTCCCATTGCATTGCGCACGGCATCGATATGGCGCGCGGCATGCAGAACCAGAAAGCCGTGGTTGAGTCGGGTTTCTTCCCGCTCTATCGATTCAACCCGGCTCTGGCGGCGGAGGGGAAGAACCCCTTCAAGCTGGATTCGAAAGCCCCCTCTCTTCCCGTCGCCGACTTCATGAAAATGGAGACCCGTTTCAGCATGCTGTTCAAGAGCAATCCCGCGGAAGCTGAGCGGCTCATGAAAATCGCAGAGGAGTACGTGCGGAGAAAGTACGATTTCTACACCCGCCTGGAGAAACTCTACGCCGAGAACGCAGCCGCGATGGCAGCAGGACGCCCGGCATCCTAATCGGCCCAGCGGTTCACGCGACACGAGGCACGAACTACCGATTATCCTCTCGCGGCGGTGAGGTTTACGACCTCACCGCCGCTTTTTCTTTCTCCCCATCACCGGGGAACAATATCGTTCACATGGCAGATGGTGATTGAGACGAGAGGACGGAGACTCCATTCTCATCGACCTTCCCCAGTCTTGGAACGCGAAAACCGTTCCGCGTCCTTACACGAAAGAAGGAGCTCAACCGAAACCGAAAATTCCTTTTACCTTCTACATCCCACCAGGGGAAAAAATCCACCGAGGGTTTCTTGTCATCTCGCGATGGGGCGCGGCGAACTCATCCATGGAATGGGACAACGCCATCGAAACCTCCAACTGCATCGGAGCGAAGCGAAACATGCATTGCCCCAGAACCGTGTATCCGCCCGCCATGCAAACGATGCGGGGAATAAGGCCGCATCGGGTACGGCAGGAATAGGTCGAACCGCATGCGAGGTTTTTCCTTTCTTTCGGTTTGAGAGGCATTCCCGTATTTTCTTTTCGAATTGTCCGCCAACGGGCCTGTACACGGAGCATTCGCCAACACCCACCCCGATTCGGAACGGAACGTAGACAATGAACCGGACCCTTTTCTTATCCGCCCTCCTTGCAGGCATCCTCGCCCTGCCCGGGCGTGCCCAGATCATCATCACGGCACCTTCGACACCCTACACCGAACAGTTCACCGCCCTCGGCACCTCGGCCACGGCGACACTGCCGGCAGCCTGGCGCGTCGATAAGAACGCAACCGCCGTGAGAACGGTCGGAACGTGGGCAGCGGCGACGAACAGCACCAATTACCGTGCGGGAGACAATATGAGCTCGACCGCCGCAAACGGTATCTACAACTACGGCGCAGGAGACCCCGCAACGGCGACCGACCGCGCGCTCGGGTTCATCGCCTCCAGCAGCGGAACCAAGAGCGGCAATATCTATGCATACTTCCGAAACGAAACCGGTACGCCCATCACGAGTTTGACGATTTCCTACACCGTAGAAAAATACCGCGGCGGGACGAACAGTGCGGGGTTTGCTTTCGGGCTCTCCTATTCTACAGACGGTTCGACATGGGTTTCCGCGGGTTCCGCGTTCCTCACCGTTTTCACTCCGGATGCCTCCAACAGCGGTTATTCTCCCGCACCCGGACAGACAGTACCGGTGAGCGGGGCCTTGGTCGTCACGATTCCCGACAGCGGCGATTTCTACCTTGCATGGAACTATTCGGTTGCCAGCGGAACGACGACATCCAACGCCCAAGGACTCGGGATCGACGACGTGTCGGTGACCGCCACGACAAGCAGCGGTCCGCTCCCGACATCAGTGCAATTCGCTACAGCCACCGCGTCCGCTCTCGAGAACGCCGGGACCGTCGGCGTCACGGTCACGATCACGAACCCCTCGCCGACCACCCCGACCACGGTGGATGTCGTGCTTGCAGGCGGCACGGCGACGAACGGTGTGGACATCATTCCCCCCTTTACGACCCAAACACTCACGTTCCCCGCAGGGAGCGCCGCCCCCCGAACGGCGTATTTCACGATTTTCGACGATACCCTTTTCGAGGGAAGCGAAACGCTGATATTCCAATTGACGAACCCCGCCGGTGGGACTTCCGCAACAATCGGTGCTGTCGGCTTACACACGTTCACGATTCTCGAGAACGATTCCCCTCCGATCCCCGGGATCGTCGTGAACGAGTATTTCAACGCCAACGGCGATATCTCGACCTACGAAGCCGTCGAACTCATCGTCCTGAAGGATAGTCTGGATCTCCGCGGGTACCAACTCGTCGACGCAACGAGCGGCGGTACATACCCGTACGGTCTCCTCACTTTCTCACAGGATCCCTTGTGGAGCAGCCTACAATCAGGCACCATCATCGTCGTAGCGGGGTTGTTCGCGGGACCCACCGAAGACACGGATCCAAGCGACGGTCTTCTCATCGTCCATCCGCCACCCGCCGATACCTCCAACCGTTTTTTCGTCTCGTCCCGCAACATCCCCTCTATCGCCGCCACATCCGACGCTGTCGCCGTTCTCGATGCCGTCGGCTCCTTCGTCCACGGCCTCGCGCACGGATCGGCCAACCAATCGACACTTCCGGCCGGGCGCCACGGCCATCTCTCATCGTCCATCTCGAGCGGCCAGAGCGTCTTCTTCACACGTGGGGCGGGGACGATGTCCGTCATGGATTTCCTCGCGAACACCTACACCGCCACAGGATCCCCGACGCTCGCCGCCGCCAATGACACGGCGGGGAACAGAGGTTTTCTCCGCTCCGCGAGAAGTCGCTATATCACGGCGAATCGAGCACTCGCCGGGACATTCTTCTGGGACGTCACTGTCGCAAGCGGCACGGTGACCCTGGCCGGACCGGTCGGTGTTTCCAATTGCCTCACGATTGCGGGTGGCACACTCGACGAGAACAGGAAAGGCATTTCTCTTGAAGGGAACGGGAATGCACTGAACGGGACGGGAGCCGGTATGCTCATCGTTGGGGATGACGTGGCACCAGCAGCCACCTTCATTCTCCGCTCGGATCTCATCGCGTTAAGCGGTGCCGCGGATTTTCGTCACGCGGACGGAACCGTCCGGTACGAGGGAACAGCATCGCAATCCATCATCCCTGCAGCGCACTACGACCTTTTCTGCTCCGGGGGAGGCCCGGCAGCCCCGAAAACGCTCTCGAGCGACATCCTCGTTGAGGGGACATTGAATATCGCTGCGGGAACGTGGCTTCGCGTCGTCGAACCAGCCGTCATTACGCTCGGCCCGACAGGGACCTACGCATCGAGCGGCCGTTTTCTCGGGAGTATTCGTACAACGCGGAATGTCGGGACGCTCGGTGTCCCGGAATTCTTCGGAGGAATCGGTTTGGAACTTGTCCCCACGGCGTTGCCTGTCCCCGGCCCGACTACGGTCACCATGACGAGCGGGACCTACGTTTGGGTGGATACTCTCCCATCGATTCTCCGGCGCTATACCGTCTCTTCAAGCACATGCAGTAGCCCGTGCACGCTGAGGATGCGGTACGAAACCGGTGATCTGAACGGTCAGGCACAGGGGGCACTGAGGGCGCAATGGTGGAATCCATCGGCCGGCCTCTGGTCCTCGCCAGCCTGCATCCTGGACACCAACGCCCGCACGATCACGCTGTCCACGTCATCCATCTGCGGGATATGGACCACCCATGCATCACCCCCGCGAGGGGTCATCTCGGTCTTCCCCGCTTCCCTCTCCTTCGAGGCGGAGTGGAACCATACCCTCCCGCCAGCGCGGACCGTTGTGGTCTCCAACGCGAAAGGCGAGGGCTCTCTCATCGAGTGGGCGGCCGTGGCATCGACCACCCTGACACCGACATGGTTAACCCTCGTCCCGTCTCCCGTAGCCGGCGTCAATACGGGGTCTTTCGACGCCGCCGTCACGCGGACCGACCCCGTGCCCGGTCTCTACACAGGAAGCGTAACCATCGCGGACCCGCACGCCGCCAACCACCCGCTGACGATCCCCGTCACGTACACGATCGTCCCACCCCGCCGTCTGTGCGTGGGAGAGGATACCATTTTCGTCAAGGCGACCCCGAAACGCGGCGACGTTAAAAAAGATGTCTTCATCCTGAATTGCGGCGGCTCGTTCGGGGCGGATGTCATCCGGTGGAGCGTTTCCACTTCCACGCCCTGGTTGAGCGTCTCCCCGTCATCCGGTGTCGAAGGCGAAGCCTTCACCCTGACAGCGGCTTGCGGCCTGATGCCTGCCCAGACGCTCGTAGGGGCCATCACGATCATAGGGACCCATTCCATCCGCGGTACGCCGATCTCCAATTCCCCGCTAACCATTCCCGTCGTTCTCGAAGTCGAACCGCACGGGGAGGCGATCGCCCGCACCGGCCCGATGACAGCTGGCGGTACACGCCTCCTCGTGAACGGGATGAACCAGCGCATCGCGGTCGTGACACTGCGCTCCGGCGTACTCACGGACTTGACCGTACGCGTCCTCCCCGATGAACTCCCCCCGGGTATTTCCCGCCTGCGTTACGCGCTCCGGACTTACTACTTCGAACCGCTCGGAGGCCCGTACAACCTCGAGTTGGAATTATTCTACACAGGGAACGAACTCACGCCGTTCATGGCCGATCCGGCCGAACTCCGCGGCTGGCGCCAATACCCCGTCGGCGGTGTCTGGCATGCCTGCACCGGGTACGCCACACCCATTCGGAACAGCGTCACGATCACCAACGTGACCGACCTGGCCGGGGCATGGACGATGGCCGGAACCTTCGTTCCGCTTCCCATGCCGCTTTTCTCTGTGCGTGCGACACGAACGGGCGAGTCGACTGCCGAGCTGGAGTGGTCTTTCGATCTTCCCATTACCCGGAGAAGCCTCGTCGTCGAGCGCCGCATTGGAGACACGGATAGGTGGGCTACCATCGCGATCGATGGCGTTTCCCGAACAGGCACTTTCTTGTGGAAAGATTCTTCGCTAGACAAGCGGGCATACGAATACCGTCTTCTCGCGTTCGAGGAGAACGGGGATGTTTACGAGTCACCGTCCGTGAGGATCGACCCGTGGACAACGACGAATGTCATCGAGCGTGCAGCATCCCGCGTTTCCCTTTCGGCATCCTGTTTCCCGAACCCGCTGATGATAGGAGCACGGGCAAACCTTCGCTTCACGCTCGAACAGGAATCCTATGTCACCGTTCTCATCTACGATGGAAATGGGCGTTTCCTGGAAAAGCTCTTCGAGGGAAATGGTATGGTAGGCGATTTCTCGATCGGTTGCCGGACGGAACGACTCTCGCCCGGAGTGTATTTCGTCCGCGTGTCCGCTGGGAATATGACCGCTATTCTCCCACTCACAGTCATCCGATGAAAAGCATGTGATATTTTCATGAAAAAATTCGCTTCCCCATGTCCCATTCAAATTTCTGGGAAAGACTTTTCTGATGTCCGAATTTTACCTGAAAAGATATTACTATACAAGCAGCAAGGGATTAAAGAAATTTCTTAAAGTTATTTGATTTATAATTGTGGTTATTTTATTCAATTTAAATGAATTGCGATTTTTCTTTTCCAAATATTATCTGGGAGAAGATCGAGAATCTACTATGAAATAGTGAAGCTGCCCATCGTGAGAGAATACAGCCACGGTTTTGTAGGGATCCATATCGAAAACAGAATCGTTTTCCAGAGATCGATCTGTAGGGTACTACCTTTTTCCGCTGACGTGATTTATTGTTTTCAGAACTTTTAAGAGGCTATTGTGAAACCATCGTTTCTCTTCATCGGTTTTACCGGCGTACTTCTCTTTTCCGTCTCAGCAACTATGCCCCAGAAACCTTTGAACGAACTCATGAAGCTCAAAACAGCACATGCCCAGGAAATCCTACGGTACCTTGCTCTGGGCGATCTCGAGATGGTCAAGAAGGAAGCGGAAGAACTCGAGCGAGTCACGGTTGAAGCCGGTTTCGACGGAAAGGATGAGGAGTATCGAGGGTACGGCCGTGAATTTCTCCGCACCGTCCGCCGTCTGACGCTGGAGGCGGCGAATGGGAACCTCGCCGGTGCGTACTACCAGTTCTCCCGAATGACAGGTGTCTGTTTCGCTTGTCACGAGCACATGCGTGGGAAATGAACGAAATCCCGACCGCAAGTTTCGTTGTGTATCCCGCGCACGAAACAAAAGCTGCGCGAACGCAGGACATGTATCCTCCGGACTGGCGTAACGCTCATTTTCGCCGAATATTCCCGCGAAGAAAACGCTCTCTGAAAGGGGGACTTCAGGATCCCGCTTTATCGATCAGTCTGTTGAAATCCTCGAGCGTGAGTTTTTCGACGGTATCGGATTTCTCATAGTGGAGGAAAACGACGTCCTGAAAGATGTCGATTTTCTCAATACGTGCGTACCCGTTAGGTGTGCTGATGCGATCATCGAGCGAGGGGAAACGCTCGAGAAGCTGCTCGTAGATTTTCCGCTCGAATGCGAGGCAACATTTCAAACGCCCGCACTGTCCAGCCAGTTTAAACGGGTTGAGGCTGAGATTCTGGAGCTTTGCCATGTCCGTAGAGATCGGCTCGAACGCATCCAACCACGAAGTACAGCAGAGTTCTCGTCCGCAGACCCCGTAACCGCCGATCCGTTTCGCCTCGTCCCTCGGACCGATTTGTCTGAGTTCGATTCGCGTCCGGTATTCCGCCGCCAGTTCCCGTACGAGTTCGCGAAAATCCACCCTCCCGTCTGCAGTGAAATAGAAGGTAATCCTGTTCCGGTCGAACTGGAATTCCACATCCACGAGCTTCATGGGCAAACCCAGTTTCGCAATCTTCTCCAAGCAGACATGGAAAGCGGACCGCTCCTGTTCGCGGTGCATCCGGAGAACG
Organism: Bacteroidota bacterium; assembly: GCA_029907355.1. Taxonomy (GTDB): domain Bacteria; phylum Bacteroidota; class Ignavibacteria; order SZUA-365; family SZUA-365; genus JARYLZ01. The sequence continues at coordinate 7,602 of JARYLZ010000103.1, forward strand.
GAGACGTCGTTTTCGTCCGCGATGCGGAGGATTTTCCTCTGCACATCCTGCCCTTGCTTGCTGCGCATGCGCCATTTCATGAATGCCTGCGTACCGGTTAGGCCGACAACGCCGAGATCGACACCTTTCTCCGCTTCGACGATCACGTACATCGCTGGTGAGAGCTCGATCCCCGTTGCATTGATGTAATACCCACGGCGTTCGCCCTTGAAAACGACCTCCGTGTAGAACGAGATGTCGGGTTCGGTGCTAGCAGGCGGTGTTATCTCCGCTTCGGCTGGACCGGCGGTTTCGTGGATCTGGAGATTTTCCGATGTGAGCGGAGGGGTGGACTCGATTCCCGTCCCTGTCGAAGGAACCGATGTCTGAAGACCGTTCCTCTCCCCTTTCAGAACCGGTGTATCGTCTTCCCTTTGTTGCATGCGTTGTGAGCAGGATCTTATGCCGTATCCTCGTCCATGCAACGGCGGATCCGGTGCGATAGGACGATCAATACCGTCGTAAGATGAGCATTTCTCGTGATATGGTCAATTGCTTCTTCCACGGCGTCGATCGCGTCACTGCAACGAAGCCGCGGAAAATGCTCTGCAAACTTTTCCAGAGGTTCCATGAGGTCCGTGTTCCGCACCTGTTCACGCGTCCCCTCATGGAGTGCGAGCACGTCGCGGAACCATCCAGCGATTCCCGTCAGAAAAGCCATGACAGCTCTTCTGTCTTCCGTCGCGGCGTACGACTCGATTCGCTTCATCAACCCGATCGGTTCCATGCGGAAGATCGCTCGAAGGAACTCGACAATTTCGCTGCGGGGGATCATGGAACCACCGGTCGCCAAGGAAACCGCTTCGCGGAGGTTGCCACCGGCAACGCGTGCAGCGGTTGCCGCAGCCTCGGGGGTTGTGCCATAGCGCCTGACGAGCGCTTTCGCGATTTGATCCTCGCTCAAAGGGTCGAAACGCACGTGCTGACATCGGGAGGTAATAGTAGGGAGAAGAGCGTCGCGCTTGGCCGTTGTGAGAATCAGGAGCATGCCGCCGTCGGGTTCCTCCAATGTTTTCAGGAGAGCGTTCGCAGCGTGCGGGTTCATCCTGTCCGCTTCACAGATGACGACGACGGTGCGCCCATGCGTCGAGGCTTTGAATGCCGATTCCCGGCGAATGTCCCGTATACTGCTGATCTTTATCCCTTGGGCTTTGGGTATCTCGATGCGATGGTACGGGTCGGCCGCTTTCGCGTCGATCTGCTCGTTCATCTGTTCGAGTTCCGATTCGGAGAGCCGGTCGATAGCCGTCTTCTCGTTCTCTTTGGCCGGAAGGGGAAAAACGAGTTTGAGGCGTGGGTGACGAAGCGTTGCCATTTGCCTGCAATCGGGGCATTCACCGCATGCGTCCCATTCCCCCCGGGAGCAGTTCAGCGTGCGCGCCAGCTCGATGGCGGCAGCTTCTTTCCCGACGCCTGCCGGTCCGAAGAACAGGAACGCGTGCGGCAGGCGCCCGGCTTGCCAGAGCCCCCGCAACAGGCGTTTCACCCTTGTTTGCCCGATGACAGTGGACCACCCCATCGTTGGCCTTAGAATGCGTGCCCGATCCCGAGGTGAATCTGCCCCCGCTTGAAGACGTCCTTCCAGAAATTGCGCTGGAAAAACCAGGGATGTTCGACTGCGGTGGGCTCGTACATGCGCATCCCATAGTCGATACGCAACGGCCCGAAGAAAAGATTGTACCTCAAACCCATCCCCCCGGCAATCGCGCATTCCCGGAGGCGGACAGCGTACGGTTCATCCCAGAGATTCCCCGCATCACCGAAGAGAACCAGCCAGATATTCTCGAGCATCGAGGGGCTTTTCCCTTTCTTGCCGGGGAACGGTTGCCAACGGATTTCCGCATTCATCTCGATGAGGGCGTTCCCCCCAAAACCCCCGTATCCGCCACCCGCCGCAAGACTCCTGCTCGACCACCCTCGTATGCTCTGAGCCCCCCCTGCATAGTAACGCCGGTT
>JARYLZ010000104.1 GCA_029907355.1 Bacteroidota bacterium
ACGGAGACGTACCGGCGGATCAACGACGAGTACCCCATCGGGAGAACACGCCTCCTGGGATGCGTCCTCTCGTCGATCCGCACGGTTTGCGGCGGCCGAGCAACGATTTTGACGGTGAGCCGGGAAGACCTTGCCCGCACGGGAACCACGGTGGAAGACACGGAGAACCTCGTTCAGTTCGGTCTCTCGATACAGGGGGTTGCGGCGACTGTTCTGTTGACCGACATCGAAGAAGGTGTCAAGCTGAGTTTCCGCTCCCGCGGTTCGGTGTCGGTTCAGCCTCTCGCGCGGGCTCTCGGGGGCGGCGGGCACGCGTTCGCCGCGGGCGCGACGCTTCGCGGCGCGACGATCGACGAGGCGACCCGCCGAATGCTCCCACTGCTATGCGCCCTTTTCGAGGGGGAAACGCAGGGTCCTGTCGCGGCGAGCGCCGCTGTGTAACCGCGGGAAGAGGAACGGAACGGGGGACAATCACCTCCCCACCCGTTCAGCGAAGCCCGAGCTGGATGAGGTCGTGGAGGTGGACGATGCCGACGGGTTTCCGATGCCCATCGATGATGATGAGCTGGGTGATCTTGAACTGCTCCATGAGCTCGAGAGCCTGCGAGGCGAGGGCGTTCGGGTAGATCGTTTTCGGGTTCGCCGTCATGGCGTCGGCGGCGAGGAGGGAAGAGATGTCCGGCTGCCGTTCGAGAAGGCGGCGGAGGTCGCCGTCCGTAATGATGCCGAGAAGGGTCCCGTCGTCGTCGACGACGCAGGTCGCCCCGAGGCGCTTGGACGTCATCTCGATGATGGCTTCCGTCAGCGCGACCTTCCGGTTTACGACCGGCACGTTCTGTCCCGTGGACATGATCCGGTTCACTTGGAGGAGCAGGCGTTTCCCCAGGCTGCCGGCCGGATGGTACAGCGCGAAGTGTTCCGCCGTGAAGCCGCGCTTCTCGAGGAGTGCGATGGCCAGCGCGTCGCCGAGCGCGAGCGCGACGGTCGTCGACGCGGTGGGGGCGAGGTCGAGTGGGCAGGCTTCCTCCGCGACGCTGCCGTCGAGGACGATATCGGAGACGCGGGCGAGGAAGGAATCCGTTTTCCCCGCGATGGCGATGATGCGCACGCCGATGCGCTGGAACACCGGCACGACGTTCTTGATCTCCTCCGTGTTTCCGCTCTTCGAGAGGATGAGCGCCACGTCTTCCGGGCGGACCATGCCGACATCGCCGTGGAGTGCGTCCACGGGGTGGAGAAACAGCGCCGGCGTTCCCGTCGAGTTCATCGTGGCCACGATTTTCCGGGCGATGAGCCCGCTCTTGCCGACGCCCGTCACAACCAGCCGACCGGAGCTCTCGTAGATGCAGTCGACAGCCTCTGCGAAGGCCGGTCCGATGCGTTCGATGAGTGCGGAGAGCGCCTCCATTTCGATCCGGATGACGCGCCGCCCCGTTGCTATCGTCTCGCCGTTCTTCATCGTCTTCTCCTGTCGAACCGCCGCCTTCGCCTCGAACCGATGCTGCGCAGTGAGGCGGGTCGGGAAAAATGGATGAAACCGCGCCGGGAAAACGCGAGGACCGTCCGGCGCCTTCCGCTGTCCCCCGCGCTGCAGTCCGGTTGCCTTGGGATGTGACCCCTCTGCCCGACCTGTCGCAGTTCCGCGCGCATTCCCCTCGAACGACCGTGTTGCAGGCCGCACCCAGTGTCCCCTGAGCGGGCGCCGACGTCCCGCCGCCTGCAGATCCCGGCGGGGGATGGCGTCTGGCGGTGAGCAGGGGAGGACATGTCACTCACCGATGAACTGAACGATCAAGGGTCGCGTCCGCGGGCGGATATCGAAATCGACGAGGACGACCTGCTGCCATGTACCGAGCATGAGTCGGCCTTCGGCGAACGGGATCGTGATCGAGGGGCCGACGAGAGACGCGCGCACGTGCGCATGGCCGTTGCCGTCGTTCCAGATTTCCTCGTGGTGGTACTGGATGTTCCGCGGAGCGACACGTTCCATGAGGTCGGCGAAATCCTTCCGCAACCCCGGCTCGAACTCGATCGTCGTGACACCGGCCGTACTGCCGGGGACGAATACGACAGCGTGCCCATCGGAAAGCTTGTGTTTGGAAAGCAGTACGGAAATGCGCTCGGTGAGGTCGATCATGTCGTTGTGACCGCGGGTCTCGATGTGGAGTGTCTCGTGCAGGATTTTCATGCTGACTGCAGTCCGGCTAGATGGTGGGCGGTGAGCTGATGATCGTCTTTGACATAGAGAAGCATATCCCCTTTCACGAGAAAGGAGTCGGCGAGGGGGACGGAAATTCCGCGGTGGATGACGTCCTGGAAGAGGATCTCACCCGTTTGACGGTCGAGGAAAGCGATGTGCTGGTCGAGCGTCCCGGGGTGCACGCACCCAGCCGAGGGGGCATGCCAGGAGGCGATGATGAACGAACCTCGCGTGAGAACCTCGGGCGTCCCCTGCATGGAAGAGAGATCGAGAAAACGGGAGACGATGCCGACTTCCGCATCCGCAGCGGATGGCTCGATGTCGAGGGGCGAAGGGTACTCGCAGGCGCGGCAGACATCGCGTTCGTCGTGGACGAGACGGAGGGACTGGAGCGCGATGCCGTCCTCACCGAGATCGTGCAAGAGGGATCCGTTGCACGGGTCGAGCGCGAAATACCTCGTCGTCTCGAAACCGCGCCGGACGACATACACCGCGTCGTCGAAGGCGAAGAGGTACGTGACATCCCCGCGTTCCCACACCTTTCTTCCGCTTTCGATCTCGACGGCCATGACGCCGAGGTGACCCGGCAGGTCGGGCCGCCGGTACCCGTGGAAATAGACGTGGGGCTCGTGCGCTTCCTCGATGCCGATCCACCACGGCTCGTCGAACGCGAGACCATCCCATAAGGGCTTTCCATCCCGTTCATCGAGGCAGGAGAACCATGCGGTTCTGCGCACCGGGTCGCGGATCTCGCAGATGATACGGCCGTGGCGGGAAAAACGGAACAGCCAGAGGACACCGTCCGGCCGGTAGATCCATGCCGGCGCACCCAGCGTTCCCTTTCTCTCCGCCGACTTCCGTTTGTCTCTCTTCATGCTCGAATCTATTTTGAAAAAGAAAAAGTAGAAGATTTCGGGTCCCGAATCAACGGATACTTCTTCTGGTCCCCTTATGGCCGGATGCCGGCGGACCCCCGTGAAAGAAAGAAGAAGCGCCATTCGGAGACGGAATGCAAAACGGAGAAAAGCGGGACACGTGGACCGACCCTTCATCCCCCCCGACAAACGGTACCGGAACACGATCGGGAGCATCGTGGCGTGGGCGTTATTCCGCTTGGCGCTGGTTCTCACCGCCGCCCTGCTCGTCTACGAGTACGTTCGCTGGATCGATTACTCGCTCTGGTGGGCGCTCACGGCCGTTTCGCTCATCGTCTTCGTAGTATACCCCATCCAAGTCCAGTACCGGATCTATCGGGAAGAAACGCGGAACGTCTTTACCGGAACACTCTGTTCGACCTGCAGGTACTTCGAAAAAACGGGCGTTCTGTGCCTGAAGCTCGACGAGCACGTGACGGAAGACTACATCCCCTGCGAGGGGGAATTGTGGGAACCCGCACCGGTGATGCCGGGAGAGGAAGAGTGAGATGAGCCGTCCCCTCGCGCTCCTGTTGCTCCTCGGTGTTCCGCTCCTCTGGAGTGCGTGCGGGAAGGGGAGCAGCAATCGGTCCGAGACGGGAAAGACGTCATTCCCTGCGGTCGACACGGCTCTCGCCGTATTCGGGAAAAAGCTCTTCGACGACCGGAACTTCGGAAAAAGCGGTCTCGCATGCAGCGATTGTCACTCGGAATGCGACGAGGCGGTTCCTCCTCTCGACCGCATTTACCCCGGACACTCCATCGTCGGTGCGGCGGGGAGGACGCAGGCCTGGAACGGAATCATCAGCGGCGATGCGATGCGGGAAACGGCTGCGGGCACGGCGATTTGCGCCGTTCGTTTTCTCAAGAAGGCGAAGTCCCCCGCCGAAGCATTGTCGCACCGCGAGTCGAAAGCCTTCCTCGCGTTCTTCGCGGCAATCTCCACAGGGAAAGAACCCGACCACCTCGCGTGGCGCGCGCTCGTGTATCCCGGCGATACGGCGAAAACCCGCCGAAATCTGGAACAGGCGGATGAGCGGGTTTCGGCGCTCACCGGCAACGCCCCGCGCGGTGCCGTGCTGTTCCGGAACGCGTGCAGCTCATGCCACGGGGAAGGGAAGGTAACCGGTCTGGCTCCCTCGCTCTCCCGCTCCGTGATGGGGCGAATGGGGAGAATCATCCGCGCGGGGAAGGGGGCGATGCCCTTTTTCTCGATGGATCGATTGTCGGACCAGGACATCGCCGACATCATCGCGCATGTCCGGTCCTCGGTGCAGTGACATCCCGACCAGGCGTCGAAGGGCGACACACAATTGGACGGCAAATCTTTACCTGAGTCGATTTCCCGGCGGATTCTGCCGGGGGAATTCTACCGTCGGTCGACGCTGGAGGTCGCATGCGATCTCCTCGGGAAGATCTTCGTGCGCATCGTCGAGGGGGAAGCCCTTGCGGGGCGCATCGTCGAGGTGGAAGCCTACCACGAGGATGGGGACGAGGCTTCGCACAGTTTCCGGGGCAGGACGGCCCGCAATGCCGCCATGTTCCGTGCGGGGGGAATCCTGTACGTCTATTTCACGTACGGGATGCACTACTGCATGAACGTCGTCACGGAAAGGGAAGGGGTCGGCGCCGCCGTTCTCATCCGCGCGCTGTACCCGCTGACGGGTATTCCCCGCATGCGCAGGAACAGAGGGAAGGCTGACCCGCCCGAACGCTTGACCGACGGACCCGCCAAGTGCTGCCGCGCGTTCGGAATCGACCGGACTCAAGACGGCCTTCCGCTCACCGGACCGGACCTCTTCGTCCTCGACGCGCCGGGAGTCGAGGATCGGCATGTCCGGCGCACCCCGCGTATCGGGATACGGCGCAGTGCGGATCTACCGTGGCGTTTCGTGCTCGGTGACCCGGAGAAGTACGCTGCTTCTCGATCGGGCGAGGAAGAAATCCTCTGCGGCCTGCGTTCGCTCCTCTCGCCGTGAGACGGGTAGAGGGGTGACGATCTTCGAACCTCGCCCGGGGGGCGGAGATCGCCTGCACGTCGAAAGTCCCGAGAAACGCGACGGGGCGTGTCGCCGAGAAGCATCGGATGGCGAGCGGCTCCGTGCCGATAGATAGATTGAGGACGACCCACTCCGATTTTCCTTTGTCCCCTCGTCCCGAACCGGCGGGGTGCTGAAGCGTTTCCCGCCGGGTGCGTCCCGCTTTGCGGGGAAGGATGTACCGCGGATCGGAACGTCGGAAAGGGCGGAGAACGATTTGTGGATTGCATGGTCGCTTTCTATGTTTCACATCATTCTACCCATCACACAGGAGCGACGATGAGACGTGGATATCGAGATACGACGTTTCGGCACGTACCGAAACCGTTCGGCGTTTGCATTTCCCTCATCCTCTTGGTTGCCGCCCCCGCCGGCGCGCAAGTCGGCGCGATCACCCCGGAGATGCTCGCGAAGCTGCGGACGGGGCTGGTCATCGACACCCATACGAAGGCGGTGATGAACGCGGTCGCCGCGAACGGCGTGAGGTCTCTCTCGCTGGACCGCGAACAAGCGGCCGGCGTGAACCACTACTTCACGCACCGGATCAAGACGGAGGGGATCACGGACCAGAAAAGCAGCGGCCGCTGTTGGTTGTTCGCCGGATTGAACATCATGCGCCCGATCGCGTCGGCGTCGCTGAAGACGAAGAGCTTCGAGTTCTCTCAGAACTTCCTCTTCTTCTACGACAAGCTGGAAAAGGCGAACCTCTTCCTCGAATCCATCATCGCCACCAGGAACCGACCCATCGAAGACCGCGACGTCGAGTGGCTGTTGAAGAACCCCTTCCCGGACGGCGGCCAGTGGAACATGGTCCTCGCGCTCATCGAGAAGTACGGCGCCGTGCCGTCCGATGTCATGCCCGAGACGGAATCCAGCGGGAACACGGGGGCGATGAACGATGCGATTTCGACATACCTCCGCAAGTGCGCGGCGCGACTCCGCTCGCCCGATGCGGCCCGGCTCGGCGACGACCGGTTGAGGGCGGAGAAGGAACGCATGCTGGGCGACGTCTTCCGCATGCTCGCCATCCACCTCGGCGTGCCGCCGGAACGGTTCACGTGGCGTTGCGAGAGAGCGGACGGGACGGTGACCGAACCGCGGGAGTATACGCCGAGGCAGTTCTTCGACGCTCACGTGGGAATGAACCTCCGCGAGTACGTCTGCCTGTACAGCATCCCCTCCCGCCCCTTCGACCGGCTGTATCAGATCCGTTTCGACCGCAACGTGTTCGACCAGCCGAACATGACCTTCGCCAACATCCCGATGAACCTCATGAAGGAACTGACCCTGAAATCCGTCCTCGCGAACGACCCCGTCTGGTTCGGGTGCGATGTCGGCAAAGAGTCGGACTCCAAGCTCGGCGTCATGAAGCGCGGCTTGTACGATTACGCCTCGCTGTACGGGGTGGACCTCGGCATGGACAAGGCGACGCGCGTCCTCTACCAGGAGAGCACCCCCTCGCACGCCATGGTGATCATCGGCGTCGATATGATCGGCGGCAAGCCCGAGAAGTGGCTCGTGGAGAACAGCTGGGGGGCGAAAGCGGGGAAGAACGGCCTCTTCGCGATGTACGACGGGTGGTTCGACGAGTATGTCTATGCCGTGATCCTCCACAAGAAATACCTCCCGAAGCAGGTGGCGGATATCTTCACGCAGGAGCCCGTGGAACTCCCGCCGTGGGACCCCATGTTCACGATGTGGCTGCATTGACGCGTGGCGATCTCCCCGCCTTCCCGCGTTCTTTCCCGCCGTGTACGAGCTGGGAGCGGCAATGAATGCGCTCATCCCTTGCATGGGGGGAAGCGAAATACGATTTTCCACGTCGAAAATTCTCTCCGGGCATCTTGCGCGCACGATGCCGCCTACGGATGATATTCTCCACATCCCGTTCCCTTTCCGGAATGCCCTCCACGCGTCGAACGCCACCATCCTACCACCACCCGTAGCGAAGCGAGGTTGCCGATGAACAGGATTCTCGAGGCGCGGTTCCTCGCGCCCGATGTGAAGTTGTTCAGGGTCGAAGCCCCCAAGATCGCGGAGAAGCGCAAGGCGGGCCAGTTCGTCATCCTCCGCGTGCACGCCCTCGGCGAACGCATCCCCATCACGATCGCGGATTCCGATCCGGAGCGCGGGACGATCACGATCATCGTTCAGGGGGTGGGGAAGACGACGAAACACCTGAACACGTTCGAGGCGGGGGACATGATCCACGACGTCGTAGGTCCCCTCGGAAAACCGTCGCACATCGAGCTCTTCGGGACGGCTGTCAGCATCGGCGGCGGCGTCGGGACGGCCATCGCGTACCCGACGGCGAAAGCGCTCAAGGAGGCGGGCAACCACGTCATCGCCATCATCGGGGGCAGGACGCGGGAGTACGTTATCCTCGAGGACGAGATGCGCGCGATCTGCGACGAAGTGTACCCGACCACGGACGACGGGTCGTACGGCTTCCACGGATTCGTCACGCACAAACTCCAGCAGTTGATCGACGAGGGGAGGACGCTCGACTTCGTCCTCGCGATCGGCCCGATTCCCATGATGCGCGCCGTCGCGGAGGTCACACGGCCGCACGGCATCCGGACGGTCGTCAGCCTCAACCCGATCATGGTGGACGGGACCGGCATGTGCGGCGGCTGCCGTGCCGTCGTTGGCGGGAAACCGGTGTTCGTCTGCGTGGACGGGCCCGAGTTCGATGCCCACGAAGTGGATTTCGATGTGCTCGCGAAGCGCAACCGCATGTACCTCGAGCAGGAGCGGTTGGCCCTGGAAGAGTTCCACCGTTGCAAGCTCGAGGAAACGGCAGTGCTGACGGACGCGAAAAAGACGGGGTAGATGCCATGGCACAGGAGCTCTCCAAAAAGGAACGCATGCAGATACCCCGGCAGAAGATGCCGGAACAGGCCCCCGAAACGCGCCGGCGGAATTTCAACGAGGTCAACCTCGGGTTCACCGAGGAGTTGGCGAGGATGGAAGCTCTCCGTTGTCTCCAGTGCCCGAAGCCGGCCTGCGTCACCGGATGCCCCGTCAACGTCAAGATCAGCGAGTTCATCGCCCTCATCGCCGACGGCGACTACGCGGGCGCTGCAGCGAAGCTCAAGGAGGACAACGCTCTCCCTGCCGTCTGCGGCCGCGTATGCCCGCAGGAGGAACAGTGCGAAGCCGTCTGCGTTCTCGCCAAGCGGGGAGAACCCGTCGCGATCGGGCGGCTCGAGCGTTTCGCCGCCGACTGGGAGCGCGAGCACAGTGCTGCCCGCCCCGTCGTCCTCAAGCCGAAAACCGGCAAACGGGTCGCCGTCGTGGGCGGGGGGCCGGCCGGGCTGAGCTGTGCGGGCGATTTGATCCAGATGGGGCACGACGTGACGGTCTTCGAAGCCCTGCACGAGATCGGCGGCGTCCTCATCTACGGCATTCCCGAGTTCCGCCTCCCGAAAGCCATCGTCCGGGCCGAAGTGGAAGCCCTCGAACGCCTCGGCGTCGAGTTCCGCACGAATGCGGTCATCGGGATGACCGATACGGTGGACGAGCTCCTCAAAACGTACGACGCCGTTTTCATCGGCGTCGGGGCAGGTCTGCCGTACTTCATGAACGTTCCGGGGGAACACCTGAACGGCGTATACTCGGCCAACGAGTTCCTGACGAGAGTGAACCTGATGCGGGCGTACGACTTCCCGCGGAGCGACACGCCGATTTTCGATGTCCACGGGAAGAACGTGGCGGTGTTCGGAGGCGGGAATACCGCCATGGACGCCGTCCGCACAGCGCTCCGGCTGGGGGCGTCCCGCGCCATGATCATCTACCGCCGGTCCGAGAAGGAGATGCCCGCCCGCATCGAAGAGATCCACCACGCTCGCGAGGAAGGCGTCGAATTCCACCTCCTCTCGGCGCCGGTGGAATTCATCGGGGACGACCAGGGCTGGCTCCGCGCCGTCGTCATTCAGAAAATGGAGCTCGGCGAGCCCGATGCCTCGGGCAGGCGCCGCCCCGTCCCGATCGAAGGGGCGGTGGAACGCATCCCCGTGGAAGTCGCGGTCGTGGCCATCGGCAACGGCTCGAATCCCATCATCAGCAAGACGACGCCGGACCTCGCGGTGAACAAGTGGGGAAACATCGTCGTAGACCCTCCGACGATGAAGACGAGCAAGCGGGGCGTGTTCGCCGGCGGCGACATCGTGACGGGAGGGGCCACGGTGATCCTCGCCATGGGGGCGGGACGAACCGCAGCGGCCGCCATCGACGCATATCTACGCGACC
>JARYLZ010000105.1 GCA_029907355.1 Bacteroidota bacterium
GAACGGCGAGCTCGAGGACCGCTGGATCGTGAGCCGCCTCAACCGAACGGTGGAGAAGCTCCGCGACGCCATGGGGCGGTTCCGGGTGAACGAGTCGGCGCGTACGCTCTACGAATTCGTGTGGCACGACTTCTGCGACTGGTACGTGGAACTCATCAAGGAACGCCTCTCGTCGGGAGACGCGCGGAAGCGCCGCGATGCGCTGGCCTGCGCTTTCGACGTGTTCGACGCGATCCTGCGCCTGCTCCACCCCTTCATGCCGTTCCTGACCGAGGAACTCTGGCACCGCGTGGGGGAGGCCCGCGAGGAGCGCAGCATTCTCCAGGAACTCCTGCCGGAAGCCGACCCCGCCCGTATCGATGAGGACGCCGAAGACGAGATGGAGTACCTGCAGGGGCTCGTGGAAAGCATTCGCGGCATCCGCGGCGAAATGAACGTGCCACCGTCGAAAACCTGCACTGTCGTCATCCGTTGCCACGACGTGCGCCGCCGCGACGCCATTCTCCGGAACGCGCATTTCCTCGAGAGGCTCGCGCGGATCGGCGATGTGGAAGCGGGGGAAACGGCGGAGCGGCCGCCGCTCTCCGCAGCCGCCGTCGTCATGGGGGACGAGGTGTACGTGCCGCTCGAGGGGCTCATCGACATCACCGCCGAGCGGAAACGGCTCGACAAGGAAATCCGGCGCCTCGAAGGGGTTCTCTCCGGCATCGCCGCGAAACTCTCGAACGAGAAATTCATGTCGTCCGCCCCGCCCGACGTAGTCGAACGCGAGCGGGCGAAGGAGCAGAATGTCCGCTCGACACTGGAAAAGCTTCGCCGGAACCTCGCCGGTCTCGAGACGGGATGACCGGCGGACCAGGTCCGGCCGTGCGGCCGGCACGCCCTGCGCCTGGAAGCCCATCCCAAACGGGTGGGCAATGCTCGCCGCATTCGCCTGCATGCTCTGCGCGGCCCCTGCTCTTCGAGCGCAGACGGAGCCCGAGGCGCCTCAGCGGCCACGCCCGAAACCGGTCAACGGGTTTCAGGTCTCCGTCTACACGGGCGCCTCGTTGAACGTGTTCAGCGGGGGGTATTTCGCACCGGGCGATTTGACGTTCCTCGACGTCGAAACGAGCGTCAATTTCCCCGTGGGGGCGTGGGTCAACATCCCGGTGACGAGCGACATGGCGCTGTACATCCGCGGCGGCTGGCACGGGACGGAGACGGTGTTCTTCTCGGGCCGGCGAGACAGCCTCCACACACCCCCCGGCGGCTTCGGGGAAATCGGCGATGAGCTCACTCTCACATACGGCCTTTTCCATATCGACGTGCTGGCCCGGCTGATCGGGCGGCAGGACGGCGAGCGCGTGTTCGTCGGGCCGAGCTTCGGGTGGGTGCGCACGAAACGGATCCGCGTGACGGAAACGGAATACGGACCGAAGAAGACGTACCTCCTGGAAGAAGGCGAGCTTTCTTCCGCGATCGCCATGCGCACCTCCATCGTCATCGGGGCGGAGTACGCCTTCATGCCGGTGAAGAACCTCTACGTCATCCCCTCGCTGCAGGTGGATTACAGCCCGCAGAAAATATCGGCCGATCACCCGATGAAAGCCGTCTGGTACAAGTTCCTCCTGAGCGTGTCATGGCAGTTCCTCGAGTGAGGAACGCAGCCGGGATCCGCTGCGCCACTGGGGGCGACGGAGCCGTGGTGACGGTGCTGCGGAACGCCCCGCGTCCCCTCCCTCTCTTCGTGGCGGTCGTTTCGGCGGTATGTGCATGGCATGCGGTGCATGTCTCCGGTCCCACGAACGAAGTGCCCGCGCGCAGGGGAACCGACCGGCCGGGGGATGCAGACCGGTTCTTTTACGAACAACGGGCATTTCCGGACGGGACAGTTCCGCGGGAGTGGAGGGAGAGAGCCGCCGCACACATCGGACTGATGGAGAGCGACGGTTTCGCCAAAGGGGGAGAAGCGTGGCGATGGGTCTCGCTGGGGCCTGCCAACATCGCGGGGAGAATCCGCGCGCTGGCCGCCGACCCGACGGATTTCCGCATCCTCTATGCCGGCGCCGCAGGCGGGGGTATCTGGAAATCGACGGATTTCGGGTCCACATGGAAAGCCTTGGACGATTTTCTCCCGAATCTGCGGATCGGCAGTATCGCCGTGCACCCGGTGCGTCCTGCAACAGTGTTCGCCGGCAACGGAGAGGGGTTCGTCACCTGGCAAAACGCCCTCGCATTCGGGCGCGGTATCTACCGGTCCGATGACGCGGGTTCCTCGTGGCGCCTCATCCCGTCGACGGCGAACGACGACTTCGCGTTCGTTTTCGACATCGCCTTCGACCCGTTCGACGTTTCCACCGTTCTCGCATGCACCCGGGCGGGCGTGATGCGGTCGACCGACGGGGGAGAAACGTGGTCGCGGCTGCGCCTCGCCTTCGCGCAGGCACGGGGGATGATGGCGGTATTCAGCCGGACGACACCGGGGCTGGTGTACGCGGCGCTCGAGGGAACAGGCGTGTACCGGTCGACGGACCATGGCACGGTATGGCAGGGGCCGCTCCCCGTCGGGCTCGGGGCAGGCGATTTCACGCGGGTCCAGATCGCAGCAGCCCCCGCGAACGGCGATGTGCTCTATGCCGCATTCACGGCACCCGACGAGCATTGCGCAGGGCTCTTCCGGAGCACGAACCGGGGGGCTGATTGGGAGCGCGCCGCCACGCCGACCAACGAGATCGACGGGACGGACTACATGCGCCGGCAGGGGCGCTACAACAGCGTCCTCGCCGTACATCCGAACGACCCGGACATCGTGGTCGCAGGCGGCATCGACCTCTACCGTTCGACGAACGGGGGAAGGGAGTGGAAACAGATGACGAACTGGTACCCGTTCGGCGGGTACCCTTACGTCCACGCGGACCAGCACGCGTTCCTCTTCGATCCATCGAACCCCGCACGGGTGGTGGCCGCCTGCGACGGCGGCATCTTCCGCTCGACCGACGGCGGTACGACGTTCGCCGATGCGAATGCAGGGCTGGTCACGGTGCAATTCCACAGCGGGGCGCCGCACCCCTCGTCGGATGTCGTGCTCGGCGGGACCATCGACAACGGCAATCTCCGCGTCCGGTCGGGTTCGTCGTGGGTCGGCGTGACGGGTGGCGATGGGGGCGCCGCGGAGATCGACTTCACGGACCCGCGCGTCATGTACGCGGAGATCTACTACCTCGATTTCTTCAAATCCACGGATGGGGGCGCACCGGGGACGTTCCGCCCGGCGATGGAAGGCATCCCCCGCAACCCGGACGGCGGAACATCGGACCGATGCGGTTTCATCGCCCCGTTCGTCATGGACCCCGAGAACACGAGCGTCCTGTACGCAGGGACATACCGGGTCTATCGCACGACCGACGGCGCCGGGCACTGGGAGCCGGTCAGCGGGGACATCGCCGCCGGCGGTTACCTCACCGCGTTGGCGGCCGCCCCGCTCCGGCGGGGCGTCCTCTACGCCGGTTCCTCCACCGGCGCGGTTTTCGTCACGACGGACGGCGGCGGGAGCTGGTCCGACGTGAGCGCAGGCCTGCCCCACCGTTTCGTCACGGATATCGCCGTCGACCCGCGGGACCCGGCAGTCGCCTACGTTACGGTCAGCGGTTTCGGGACAGGTCATGTGTGGAAGACCTCCGATTTCGGCGCTGTGTGGGTGGACATCTCGGGGAAACCGCCCGCCTCCCTTCCCGACGTGCCTGCCAACACCATCGCCCTGCACCCTCGCAGGGGTGAGAGGCTGTTCGCGGGAACGGATGCCGGCGTTTTCATCAGCCCGGACGGCGGCGGGACATGGGAACCGATGAACGAGGGAATGGGCAATGTGACCGTCGCGGACCTCCGGTTCCGGCAGGACGGGACCTTGTTCGCCGCCACGCACGGCCGAGGCATGTTCAAAACGGCCGCATCGCTCTTCGATGGGGATGAGACAACCGCTAGGCGCGGCATGCGCCTGCTCGGGCTGTACCCTCTTCCCCTGCATGCGTCGTGGAACAGAAATCTCGTCGTCCATTTCCTTGCGGATGAACGGGATGTTTTTACGCTCGAAATCTTCGACGCAGCAGGCCACGCCGTCAGGCGACTCGACCTGGGAACGCGCGATGCGGGAGAATACCGGGCGGCGGTACAGGTCTCGGATCTCCCAGCCGGTGTCTATTTCCTTGTCCTTTCATCAACATCGGCCCGGGAAAAGCCTCTGAAATTCGTCCTTTTCCGTTGAGACTCTCCCGGAACAGCATGGGCGGGGAACCCGTGCGAATATTGCAATCCTTACAGGAAATTAAGTCGAAGCGCAAAGAGGGGGGAGATACCTTGGACCCGGAAGAAGATGAATCCGGGAAAGGGGTTCCGCATGAAGAGAATTCACACTTCGACGCTGATCGCCTCGCTGGTTCTTTGCGCGGCCGGGGTGGTATTGCACGCGCAAGGACCGGTCGAAAAGGGTGAGTGTATCGAGGGGGACTGCCGCAACGGCTTCGGGGTGAAATTCTACCCCGACGGCAGGAAATACGCCGGGACCTTCCGGAACGGGATGCGGCACGGGCATGGAACCTACACGTACGCGAACGGCAGATGCTACGAGGGGAACTGGGAGAACGACCGCCGGACGGGCAACGGTACCATGCGATTCCCGAACGGGGAGCGCTACACCGGCGAATTCGTGGACGGGAGATTCCACGGAACGGGCACCTACGTGTACACCGACGGCGAAATCTACTCGGGCAGCTGGGAGAACGGCGTGCGCAGGGGGTGGGGGATACAGATCTTCCCGAACACGATGGTGTACATCGGGATGTGGGGAAACGACGAGCGGAACGGGTATGGGCTGCTCCTTCTCCCGAACGGCGACCGCTACGAGGGCGAGTTCTCACACGACATGTACAACGGGTGCGGCGTGATGACATGGCCGGATGGCAAGCATTACGAGGGCGAGTGGAAAGACGGTCTCCCGCACGGATACGGTACGCTGTGGTTCACGGAGATGTCACGCTACGAGGGCATGTTCGCCGAAGGGTTGTATCACGGTTTCGGGACGTGGGTTTTCCCTGACGGGAGCAGTTACACGGGCATGTGGAAAGAGGGGAAACGGCACGGCCGCGGAATCTTGAGCGATGCGGACGGGTATGTCGTCCTCGACGGCCAGTGGGCGGGGGATCGCTTCATCGGGAATGCGATGACGATACTACCCCAGGAATAACGGGAGTTCCTGTCGCCGGTTCGAGCCGTTTGAAGTGCTGCCGATAATGCAAGGCGGGCATTCCCGGTATGCGGGCAGGGTGGAGACCTCGCGAGAGGGGTGAAGTCGCGTTTCTCACGCAAACCGCCAAAGGCAGTGCAGCGCAGGTGTGCATCGAGCCAATGGCAGCCTGAATTTCCGTGGCAATACGGCAAGAACGGACGGGTGGCACATCTTTCCATCCTATCGTGTGAACCCAAGCATATCGACATGCGAAAACCGCATGAGCGTCGCGTTAAGGCATGAGCGGGTGACAAGCGGTCTTTGCATCGAACAGTGATCCCACGATGTCGGACGAATGGTTTCCCTACCGATTGCTGAAAGGGCGATCATGGATGTCGAAGGAAGGTCTGCGTAGAGAAGGTCGGCCTGCACTTCAGCCGCAATGCAACGGGAAAGACGAGGATGTCGGCTCGGAGTCGCCAAACTGCAAACACGATCCATGCCCGCCGAGAAAAAGATGAGCGGCTGATATGCGGCCTGCATATCGAGCGGCGATCATGCGATGTCGGTAGAAAGGTTTCCCCCCATTCCTGAAAGAGGAAAAGGCGCACAGGTACGTCTGATCAGGGAGACGTTGATGGTGCAGATACGGAATGTGGAGTCGTGAATCGGACATTGAAGTCCGATATCTTCCCCTACCTTTGTGGAAAACGCCGACCATGCGGCCGCACTCACGTCGGTTCCCGTTTCTCGACGCCGAATTCGAACACGAGCACATTGAGAATGCCGGACGGCGGGATTCCTCGTGCGGTATGACGAGAACCCCATCGCACAAACGTGAGGTCGGGAATCTCTGCGAACGTTTTCGATACCGAGGACGGGGAATGGAACCCTTCTCTCGACGATGTTTCGGCTCCGTGCATAGGGAATGGGCCGGTCGTGCAACGCGCTCTCCACGCCATGCCGCTCGGAACGGTGGACTTCGTGCATTCGTGTGTCCCGGTCACCGGAAGACGGTGAAACGTATCGTTTTTTCTGGATATCTTTCTGCCGATGAAACGGGAAATCATCGCCGCGCTGTTCTTCCCCCTGCTCACCGCGGCGGCGCAGGATACACCGCCGGACACCGTCGGCACCCGCTTGCCCGGCGGGACGCCTCGCCGTGCAGATTCCTTAATCGTGACCATCCGGGACACGAGCGGGAAGGCGGCCGACACCACGTTCGCCTTTCGCGCAGCCTCGTCGGCGGATACGCTCATCCGGTACGACGCGCGCGATTCGATCGTCTACGATTTGCGGGAAAAGAAAATGCGGCTCTACGGGTCCGCGTCGATCGTTTACGGGAAGACCGGCATCACCGCGCAGTGCATCACGGTCAACTGGGATTCCTCCACGATCGCCGCGCGGGGAATACCCGACACGTCCTCGCCGGGGAGAATGACCGGGACGCCCGTTTTGAAAGAAGGGGACGAAACCTATCACGGGCTCGAGATGGTTTTCCATTTCCGCACGAAGAAAGGCGTCATCACGCAGGCGTCGACGGAAATGGAGGGGGGGTACTACCTCGGGGAGCGCATCAAGCGCATGAGCGGCGACGCCTACTTCGTCGCGGGGGGCAAGTACACGACGTGCGACAACCCCGCGGCGGAGAAGCACTACTACTTCGGTTCGCCGAAGATGAAAGTCGTCCCGAACGACATCATCGTCGCCGAGCCGATCGTCCTCTACATCGCGGACATCCCCCTGTTCGCACTCCCCTTCGCCGTCATCCCGAGCAAGAGCGGGCGCAGCAGCGGCATCATCATCCCGGCTTTCGGCGATGATTACGCCCGGGGCCGTTATTTCCGAGGGGGCGGGTATTACCTCGCCGCGAGCGATTACTGGGACGCGAAGCTGACGGGCGACTGGTATGCGAAGGGCGGCTGGCGCCTCTCGCTGAACGCGCAGTACGCTCTCCGCTATTCCTTCAACGGCTCCCTCACGGCCTCTTACGGCCGCCAGCAGTTCCGCGTCGGTTCCGTCTTCGAACCGGACGACAAGCCGAGGACGGACTACAACATTTCGCTTCGCCACAGCCAGGAGATCGACCCCACATCGCGGCTCTCGGTGGATTTCAGCTTCCTCTCCGACTCCTATTACCAGAGTTTCAGCAACAACCTCAACGAGCTGTTGAACCAGTCGGTGCGGTCCGCCGCGGGCTACTCGACATCGTGGGAAGGGACGAACCGGAGTCTGAGCGTGAACGTCTCGCGCGAGCAGAACCTGCAGAACGGCACATCGGTCAACGTCCTGCCGGACATCTCGTTCAACCAGTCGCAGATCTTCCCGTTCCGGCGGAAAAGCCCCTCCGCCTACGAGTCCTGGTACGAGCAGATCGGGTTCAATTACGCCGTCCGGGGTCTCCACACGTTGGAGAGCCGCAAACGCGTCGTAGCGGGGGCAACGCGCACGGATGTCTTCTCGCGGCGGGGGATCCAGCACTCGGTCGGCCTCATCCTCTCGCCCAAGTTCGGGTACTTCACCGTCCAGCCGTCCTTTTCTTTCCTGTCGCGCTGGTACGATCACCGGATCGAGCGCACGTACGACGCCGCCGCACGCGAGGTGATCGGCCGCGATGCATACGGCTTCTTCACGATCAACACCTTCCAGCTCGCGATGTCGGCGAGCACGAAACTGTACGGGACGATCCAACCGAACGTCGCGGGGATTCTCGGCATCCGGCACACGCTCCAGCCTTCCATCAGCTATTCGTACAACCCGGATTTCTCGTCCGCCTTCTGGGGGTATTACCGGAGCTACGCGGACAGCCTGGGGAGGGAAGTGCGGTACGACCCGTACAGCGGCTACGCCGATCTGCCGGGGGAGGTATTCTCCGGCGCGGGGATGGGCGAGTCGCAGACCATCGGGATGGGCCTTTCCAACGTGTTCGAGATGAAGATCGTCCCGGCCGAGGGGGACACGACGGAAACGCCGAGGAAATTCCAGCTCCTGAATCTCGGGTTTTCGACGTCGTACAATGTGGCGCGCGACAGCATGAAACTCGCGCCGGTTTCCGCGTCGTTCCGCACGAGCGTCCAGAACCTGCTCGACATGTACGGCGGTGCGACCTTTTCCCCTTACGTGTACCGCCCGACGCGTTACGGCACGGACTCGATGGGAGCACGCGTAACGCTCGAGAGGGGGCACGAAATCGATCGGTTCCTCTTCACGGAAGGGCAGGGCTTGGCGCGGCTCACCGCATTCGATATCCACGTGAGCGCGAATCTCTCGAACGAGACGTTCTCGCGGTCGGCGCGGAACGACAGCGCCGCACAGGCAGGGGCATGGCGCGTCCCATGGTCGCTGAGCGTCGGGTACGATTACGCCATCAACCGTTTCAGCCCCGAGGCGATCACGCGGAGCTCGAGCATGCGGGCGAGTCTCACCATCAGCCCCACGCGTGGCTGGCGCCTCTCGGCATCGACGTATTACGATTTCATCACGGGGCAGATCGGTACGCCCCAGGTGAACGTGTACCGCGATCTCCATTGCTGGGAGATGACGTTCAACTGGGTTCCGGCGGGGTATTACCGGCATTACGAACTCGTCATCCGTCTCAAGGCCCCGCACCTGCAGGACATCAAGATCGAGAAGAAGGGCAGCGACCGAGGGGTGTATTGAACGGCCGTTCACCCATAGCGGATTCGTCCGCGTCCTCCGTGCCGGACGCACGGATACCCATGCTCACGGAACGGTTCGCCGCCGTGTTCGGCGGGGGAGGACCGGTTGCAGCCGTGCGGGCACCGGGGAGGGTCAATCTCATCGGCGAACATACCGATTACAACGGCTACCCGGTATTGCCGATGGCGATCGATCGAAGCATCCATGCCGTGTTCCGCGGCCGGAGTGACCGTCACGTGCGTGTGGCGAATGCCTCCGACCGCTTTCCCTCGAGGGCGTTCCGCGTGGACGAAGCGGCGGTGGAGTTCCCGCGGGGGGACTGGGGCTCCTACGTGCGGGCCGCGGTGCGCGGTGTTCTCGAAGAATACCAGCCGCCGGCACCGCGCGGTTTCGACGCCCTGTTCGCCGGGGATATTCCGATAGCTGCGGGTTTGTCCTCATCCTCCGCCCTCGTCGTCGCGGCGGCACTCGTGTTCTTGCATGTC
>JARYLZ010000106.1 GCA_029907355.1 Bacteroidota bacterium
CACTGTGCGCTACCGGCACGGCGCTGAGAGCTATGCAGCGTGTCGCCTGTCAATATTGGGCCAGTCGAAGACAGGTGATCCTGTCAAACCGGAAGGCGGATCCCCGTCTGCCCGCGGCTTGGGTCGCGACTGGAATGTCCCCGTGGCCATCAAGCTCCGCGACCTGGGAGGCGTCGGGCTTCGTCGGGTCGCGCGCGCTGGAGCACCGGAAATTGAAACTCGAGAACACGCTCCTGAAATCGGAACTCGAGCGGCGGCAGCAGGCGAAGAACGTGATCGGGACCAGCCCGGCGTTCCAAGCGGTACTCGACACCGTATACAAAGTCGCCCCCACCGACAGCAACGTACTCATCACGGGGCCGAGCGGCTCGGGTAAAGAGATCATCGCCAACCTCATCTACAAGCTGAGCCACCGCAAGGACAAGCCATTCGTCGCGCTCGACTGCGCTTCCATCCCGGAAAATCTCCTGGAGAGCGAGCTCTTCGGGCACGAGCGCGGTGCGTTCACCGACGCGATGGTCCTCAAACACGGGATGGTGGAAGTCGCCAATAACGGCACCATGTTCCTGGACGAGATCGGCGAGATCAGCCTCTCGATCCAACCGAAACTGCTTCGTTTCCTGCAGACCGGCGAGTTCCGCCGTATCGGGGGCACCCAACCGATGAAGGCGAATGTGCGCGTCATCGCGGCGACCAACAAGAATCTCAAGGAGATGGTCAAGGCAGGAACGTTCCGCGAAGATCTCCTCTTCCGCCTCAACGTCATTACCATTCCTCTTCCCCCTCTTTCCGAACGCAAGGAAGACATTCCGGAGCTCGTCGAGTACTTTCTCCAGATGAAATCCCGCGGGAAGAGCGTCAAGAAATTCAGCCCGGCGGCGATGCAGAAACTCACGAGTTACTACTGGCCCGGCAATGTCCGTGAGCTTGAAAATGTAGTCGAGCGCGCCATCATTCTCACGAACAGCGATGTGATCGAACCGCACGACATCATGCTCGATTACGCCGGGGTGGCCGACCGCGGCGCCGCGTCACCGAGCGAGATAGGGAAGATGTCTTTGAGTGAGATGGAAAGTATCCATATCGAGAGGGTCCTGAAGGAACAAAACTACAATAAAAAGGCCGCCGCCGAGATTCTCGGCATCAGCTTGCGGACTCTCTACACGAAGATCTACGAATACAAGATCCACGTCCCCTCGGCGCGAGGCGGCGGCGCGGTCCCCACGAACTGAAGAACGACGGGGACATCCCCCGCGGGTCTTCAGACCCCATCGACAGGTGCACGTATGCCATCCTGGAAACGCATTCTCGTAACCTCAGCCCTCCCGTACGCGAACGGCGCCGTCCACCTGGGTCACCTGGCCGGTGCGTATCTTCCCGCGGACATTTTCGTGCGCTACCAGCGCCTCCGCGGGATGGACGTTCTCTACCTCTGCGGATCCGATGAGCACGGCGTGAGCGTGCTCATCTCGGCAATGAGAGAGGGGAAATCTCCCCAGGAAATCATCGACTACTACCACGATCGGAACCGACGAGCCTTCGAGCGCGCAGGTATCGGGTTCGACCACTACTCGCGGACTTCGATCCCCCTGCATCACCGGACTGCCCAGGAGTGGTTCCTCGATCTCCATGCCAAGAATATCCTCCGGAAACGCATTGAGCGGCAGCTCTTCGACGAGAAGGCGGGGATATTCCTCCCGGACCGTTTCGTGGTCGGGACCTGCCCGCACTGCGGGTACGAGCGAGCGTACGGCGACCAGTGCGAAAACTGCAGCAGGTATTACGACCAGACGGATCTCATCCGGCCGACGAGTCTCCTGAGCGGCACCCCCCCCGTTGTCCGCGAAGCGGAGCAATGGTACTTCCCCCTCGGGGAGTTCCAGGAAAATCTCGAACGGTACGTCGAGTCCCATGCTGGGGATTGGAAGGAGAACGTCCTCCAACAGGTTCGGGGCTGGCTGAAAGCAGGTTTGACCGACCGACCGATCACGCGCGACATGATGTGGGGCGTGCCGGTCCCCTTACCGAATTCGGAGGGAAAGGTCATCTATGTCTGGTTCGAAGCGGTCTTGGGGTACATTTCCGCTGCAAAGGAGTGGGCGGAACGCATCGGAGACCCCGAACGATGGAAGACGTGGTGGTGCGACCCCGTGCACACCCGCTACATCGCGTTCATCGGCAAGGACAACATCGTTTTCCACTGCCTGATGTTCCCCGCCATGTTGATCGCACGCGGGCGGCACACCCTCCCTGACAACGTCCCCGCCAACGAGTTCCTGAACCTCCAAGGACAGAAGTTTTCCAAAAGCCTCAACTGGTCCATCGAGGTGGACACCTTCCTCGACACGTTTCCGCCCGACCCACTGCGGTACACCCTTACGATGATCATGCCCGAGACGCGAGACAGCGATTTCACCCTCCAGGAATTCCAAGCGAGGAACAACAACGAACTCGTCGCAGTACTCGGGAATTTCATCAACCGAACCCTCCAGTTCGCGCACCGCTCCTTCGGCGGGGCGGTTCCCTCTGCCGAAGGGATGACCGATGCGGACGAGTCATTTCTGGCCGGTTTCCGGGAATCGGGTGAAGCCGTGGCAACGGCCATCGAACGTTTCCGTTTTCGCGACGCCCTTCAGAACGCCATGCAGTTCGCCCGGTCCTGCAACAAGTACTTCAACGACGCGGAGCCCTGGCGGACAGTGACCACGGACCCATCGCGGGCCGCCGCAGCGATCTACTGCGCCATCCAGGCCGTCTATGCGCTCGGGATCTACTTCGAACCATTTCTGCCGTTCAGTGCGGAGCGTGTGAGAGCGATGCTGAACCTTCCCCCGGAAGCCCCACGTTCATGGGACGGGGCCTCCCAGTATCGCCTGCCAGCGGGACACCAGCTCGGTGCAGCCGAACTCCTCTTCCGGAAAATCGAGGATGCAGAGATCGAGGAGGTTTTCGATCGACTCAGGAGCAGTGGTGGGGACGAGCGCCCTACAACAATCGGTCTCCCCGCAGATACGAAGCCGAAGACACAACCCATCAAGGAACGGATCACGTACGAACAGTTCTCGAAAGCGGATCTTCGCGTCGCACGAGTGCTTGAGGCCGAGCGTATTCCGAAATCCGACAAACTCCTCCGCATGATCGTCGATATCGGGTCGGAGAAGCGCCAAATCGTCGCCGGCATCGGGAAAGCCTATACGCCGGACGAGCTGGTGGGGAAAGAGATCATCGTCGTTGCGAATCTCGAACCCACACGGCTCTTCGGTGTCGAGTCCCAGGGAATGCTCCTCGCAGCCACAACGGACGGGGGAACTCCCGTGCTCGTCACCCCGGCAGGGCCCACGGCTCCCGGAAACATCGTCAAATGATGAACGAGGTATCACTTTTTTTTCGGGCGGCGTTGCCTCGCGCGCCCGCTGCGCTCGGGGGGCTTGCCGTCGTTCTTACCGCAGCAGCCCTCGGTATCGCCGCATCGGTGCTCGGAGGATGTGACGGCGGTCTATCCCCGGAGATGGGACGGGTCGGTTTCGAAGGGCGCGTGCGTGTCGTTTCTCCATGGCCGCCGCGCGACAGCATCTACGCGCTTCGCGTCGTCGCCATTCGGAGCTACCCTCCGGGCGATCTCATCCAGGAGTTCCTCGAGGGGAAACTGGTCTTCTCCGATGAACTGCCGCGCGACCTGTCGGAGTTTTCCTACCGGATCCAACAGGAGAATCTGCAGGGTGTGTTCGCCTTCGTGGCCGTCGCCCAGCAATTCGGCCCGAATCCCTTCCAGGATTGGCGGGCCGTCGGGGTCTACAGCGTGAGCGGGGACCCGGGGAAGCCGACACCGATCGATCTCGGGTCGGGGCGATGGCTGACGGGAATCGACATTACCGTGGATTTTTATACCCCGCTTCCCCTCTGAAGACATCGTGTTGCACGCACAGCATTCCCTTTCGTAGTTTCCTCCGAAAGGCGAACACGTGGTTCCGGTTGCGCGGCACGTTCCGCGGCCGTTCGAACCAGCGGCTTCCAGGGAAAGAAAGACATATCCCGAGGGCGATATGAAAGCGGTCATCATGGCAGGGGGGTTCGGCACAAGACTACGGCCATTGACGTGCACGATCCCGAAACCGATGGTCCCGATGCTCAATAGGCCGATGATGCACCACATCGTTGAGCTTCTGAAACGGCATGGTTTCTCCGATATCGTTTCTCTGCTGTTTTACCATCCCGAAGTCATCCGGAATTACTTCGGCGATGGGAAGGATTTCGGCGTAACGATGCAGTACAAGCTCGCGGAAGCGGATTTCGGGACGGCAGGAAGCGTCCGCAACGCCTATGAGAAACTCGGCGATGAAGCCGTTCTCATCATCAGCGGCGATGTCCTGACCGATTTCGATCTCCGTGCTGCCGTCGAGTATCACCGCGCGAAGAAAGCAGACGCCACCATAGTTCTCACGCGCGTTCCGAATCCTCTCCAGTTCGGTGTCGTCATCACCGACGAGGAAGGCCGTATCACGCGCTTCCTCGAAAAACCCTCGTGGGGAGAGGTATTCAGCGATACGATCAATACGGGAATATACATTCTCGAGAATCACGTGCTCAGACTGATCCCGTACAAGGAAGATTTCGATTTCAGTAAAAACCTCTTTCCCCTGATGATGCAGGAAGGGATGGCGCTGTACGGCTGGATCGCCGAGGGGTATTGGCGCGATGTAGGAACGTTGACCGAGTACCAGCAGACCGCAATGGACTTCCTCGAGGGGAAGGTCCGCCTCGAGATACCCGGGAGTCGGCAGGGTTCCCTCATCATCGGTCGGGATGTCCACGCTTCGGAGGGACCGCCTCAACTGAATGGTCCCGTGGTCATCGGGGACCGCTCACGGATCGCGGATTCCGCGCGCATCGTTAAATCGGTTATCGGGAACGATGTCGAGATCCTCGAGGGGGCCGTAATCCAGAACTCCATTATCTGGGACCGTTGCCGGATCGAGGAAAACGCTCACCTTTCGGATGTGGTCGTCGGTTACGACTGCGTGATTCACAGCGGGGCGACGATC
This sequence comes from Bacteroidota bacterium, assembly GCA_029907355.1. Classification (GTDB taxonomy): domain Bacteria; phylum Bacteroidota; class Ignavibacteria; order SZUA-365; family SZUA-365; genus JARYLZ01. Next base: position 5,043 of record JARYLZ010000106.1, read on the forward strand.
GGGGAGAACGTTTTCATCAGCGACCGGTGCACGATCGGGTACGAGGCGAATCTTTTACCCAATATCAAGCTCTGGCCGGAAAAAACAGTCGAGGACGGAGCAGTTCTCTCAAAGAGCCTCGTCTGGGAGGACCGCTGGCTGAAAGAGCTCTTCACGGATGCGCGGATCACCGGTCTGACGAACATCGAAGTGACGCCGGAGTTCGGGGCGAAGCTCGGTGCGGCACTCGGAGCCGTCGTGGGGAAAAGCAGAACGGTCCTCTCGAGCCGGGACCCGGACACGGCGGCGCGCATGATCAAGCGCGCCATCACGTGCGGTTTGATGTCCGCCGGCGTGAACGTGTACGATATGCAGGTGACGGCCATTCCTCTCGTGCGCCAGGAACTCCGGTCGGGCAAGTGCGCGGCGGGTTTCCACGTCCGAAAATCGCCGTTCGACAGGCGGTCAACGGACATCATCTTTTTCGACGGGACGGGACGCGACATCGGACTCGCGAAAACGAAAGCCATCGAGCGGCAGTTCTTCTCGGAGGATTTCCCGCGCGCCCGGTACGACGAGCTCGGTACGTTGACTTTCCCGGAACGGAGCACGGAGATGTACCGTGCACGATTCATGGAGACGATCGACCGGGAGGCGATCCGTAGACGCTCTTTCAACATCGTGATCGATTACTCCTACGGCATCGCTTCGACGATTTTCCCCAATATTCTCGGGGATCTCGGCGCACAGGTCGTCACCATCAACGCGTATCTGGACCCGCGGAAATTGACACGGACGGCGGAGGAATTCCAGGCTGCGTGCGAACACATTGCCGGCATCGTCCGGTCGCTCTCTTCGGATATCGGTTTTCTGATCGATGCCGGCGCCGAAAAGATTTTCGTATCGGACGAGAACGGGCATTTCATTTCCGACCACAGACTTCTTCCCATCGTCTCCAAGCTCTTTCTCGAAAGCTGTAAGAGGAAAGGTCGGCCGGTGAAAAAGATCGGATGCCCTGTGAACGCGACGGCCGTCATGGACCTCATTGCAGGGGAGTACGGTATCGAACTCGTCCGTACTTCGACGACCCATCTCGGGATGATGAACAGCGTGATCGAAGATCCCGATCTCGTGTTCGTCGGAGGCACGAGGGGCGGTTTCATTTTCCCCGAATTTTCCTTCGCAACGGATGCGATGTATAGTATCACGCGCATTCTCGATATGATGGCCATAACCGGTTGGAAATTCGGCGAAATAGACTCTACCCTTGAAGTCCTTTTTCGAGCGGAGAGAGACGTGCCGTGCGACTGGGATAAAAAAGGCCGGGTCATGCGCCACGCCATGCGAGATTCCGAAGACCGGCAGCGGATGCTCGTGGACGGGATCAGGATCATGTACGACACGCGGACCTGGGTCCTCCTCATCCCGAGCAAGGAAGCGCCCGTCTTTCACGTCCAGGCAGAAGCCCCCACGCTGGAACAAGCGCACGAGCTCGCGGATACCTATGTCGAAAAGGTTGTACGATGGCGCGAGAATATATAGTTTTGTGTCTCATGAATTGTCCCACGGCCTGCTCAATCCCATGAAAGTCAGCAGCATCCTCAATGAAGATCTCGTGCGGGTCAACCTGGCGGGGGATACGAAAGAGGAAGTGATAAACAATATCATCGATCTCCTCGCACACTCGAACAAGGTCAAGGATCTCGAAAAGGTCCGCCAGGCGATCTTCGAGCGTGAACGGATCATGTCGACAGGGGTTGGGAAAGGGTTCGCGATCCCGCACGGAAAGACGGATGCGGTATCGGACATCGTTGCGGCATTCGCGGTGACGGAAAAGCCCATCGACTACGAATCACTCGACCATGAACCGATCCGCCTGCTGTTCCTTCTCGTCGGCAAGGACAGCCTTGTCGGGGCGCACATCAAGCTCTTGAGCAGGATTTCGCGTCTCATGAACAAGGAGGAACTCCGGAAACGCCTTCTCCAAGCGAAGAGTTCGTCGGAAATCCTGGAAATCCTCCGTGAGGAGGAGATGAGTTACCTCGATGTGTAGCCGGAACCCCGCCCTCTCATGCATGGAAAGGCATGCCTTGGGCGTGCCTTTTTCGCACATGTCGCGGACATTCATGCAAATCGCACGATGACGTACCAATCCGTTAAGGGCACGAAGGATATTCTGCCGGAAGAATCCCCCCGCTGGCAAGCGGTCGAGAACCTGGTCCGTGAGGTGATGGAATTGTTCGCTTACCGCGAGATCCGCACCCCGATTTTCGAAGAAACCGCCGTCTTCGTGCGGAGCATCGGGGAAGACACGGATATCGTGGGGAAAGAGATGTACACGTTCACCGATAAGGGAGGGACCAGCCTGACGCTCCGGCCGGAAATGACGGCACCGGTCATCCGCGCCTATCTCCAGCACAGCCTCGGCACGGGTGGTGGGGTTCAGAAGCTGTACTACATGGGACCAATGTTTCGACAGGAGAGGCCACAGGCGGGTCGTCTCCGCCAATTCCACCAGTACGGTGCCGAGTGCATCGGGAGTTCTTCCCCGGCATGTGACGCCGAGATCATCGCCCTCGCCGCTCACGTGTATGACCGTCTCGACATCCCGTACGTCTTGAAAATCAATTCCGTTGGTAACGAGCGCTGCCGTCCGCGGTACCGGGAAGCGCTGCGGGACTTTCTCACCCGTGTGTCGGAGCGTTTGACGGGCGAAAGCAGGCGGAGAATGCATACGAACCCGTTGCGGGTTCTGGATTCCAAAGTTCCGGAGGATATCGAAGCGACTGCCGAAGCCCCGCGAATGCTCGACTACCTCTGTGACGAATGCCGTGAACATTTCGAAGCCGTGCGCTCGCACCTGGAAAATCTCGATATCCCTGCTCGTGTGGAACCCCGGCTGGTGCGGGGCCTCGACTACTACACGAAAACCGCTTTCGAGTTCGCCAGCCCCGATCTCGGTGCGCAGGACGCCCTCGGCGGAGGCGGGAGATATGACCGTCTCGTCGAGGAGTTCGGGGGTGACTCCACACCCGCCGTGGGGTTCGCGGCGGGGTTCGAGCGTCTTTTCATTGCGCTGGAGCGACGCGGCAGCCGATTTTCCGGTCACCGGTTGTCCGTGTATCTCGTCGGTCTGGACGAACCAAGCCGCCGCTTGTGCCTTCGGGAAGCTCTTACCCTCCGAAGGATGGGGGTTTCCGCGGATTGCGATTTCCAGCAGCGGAGCCTGAAGTCCCAGATGCGTGAAGCGAATAAACGCGGAGCCGCCTATACTGTGATTATCGGGAGCGAAGAGCGGGAGCGAGGCGTCGTGACCGTAAAGGATATGACGACCGGGATGCAAGAAACAATGGAACTCTCCCTCTTTCGCGCGCGATTTACAGGTGAGGACGGGGGAGCGAAACCCCGCAGGGATTGAACGGGAACAGCCTATGTACCCTCGGGTGAACAAAGGACCGGTCGAGTACACGCTCGATATCGAGAAAGCCCTGGACGGCAGGGAGAAAAAATCCTGCGTGCGCTTCACGTTTCGTACCGTCGAGATGTTCCATCACTTCGCGTACCGTCTCGCCGTCGAACATGCCGTTCAATCGGGGACCATTTCCTTCGCGATTCTCGGGCTCGACGGTTTCTCTTCCCTCATGCCTGGGAGCGGTCACGCCGAGGCGCGCATTGAAATTCTCGACTTGGCAGGGGAGTACGAGATTCTCGTCAAAAAGCACGGCAAGCAAACGCATGCGTGTACCGTCATCGTAACGGACGATTCCGTCGAAGTCGTACCATCCCCCCGGAACGAGGGATCTTTCATCCACCTCGAAACACCGAAGGCCCTCTATGTACCCTGAACTCCTCCATCTCGGGCCGGTGACCGTCTACAGTTACGGTCTGATGCTCGGTGTCGCGTTTTTCGTCGGAAACATTCTCCTCACGCGCGAATTCAAGCGGTTGGGGCGAGACCCGTCGATCGCGACGGGAGTCACGATGATCGCTCTCGTGGGGGGGATTATCGGCGCCAAATTCTTTCACATCGCCGAGCACTGGGAGGAGTTTGAAGCCTCACCGCTTACGGCGCTTTTCTCCCCCGGGGGGCTCACCTGGTACGGCGGGGTCGTCGTCTCGATTCTCGTTCTCATCTGGTATGTCCGACGGAAGAAAATACGGCTCCTCCAGCTCGCGGATA
>JARYLZ010000107.1 GCA_029907355.1 Bacteroidota bacterium
CCATCCGCTCGCTGCAGACAGCCGGTTTGGAGATCATCGCCATCCGCGACGTCACCCCCATCCCGCATAACGGCTGCCGACCGCCCAAGCGCAGAAGAGTGTAACACACGGAGAGCGAGAGGAGACACCGAATGGCACGATACCATGGTCCGAACTGCAAACTCTGCCGCCGGGAACGGCAGAAGCTGTTCCTGAAGGGTACGCGCTGCACGTCCTCGAAATGCCCGGTCGAGAAGCGCAATTACCCGCCGGGCCAGCACGGGCAGTCGCGGAGAACGAAGATTTCCGAGTACGGCGTCCAGCTGCGCGAGAAACAGAAAGTCCGGAAAATTTACGGCATCGGGGAGCGGCAATTCCGCCTGTACTTCGAGAAGGCTTCGAGGCAGAAGGGGATGACGGGCGTCAACCTCGTGAAGCTCCTCGAGCGCCGCTTCGATAACACGCTGTACCGCCTGGGCATGGCACCGTCGCGCAAAGCCGCCCGCCAGCTGATTCTGCACCGCCACTTCCTCGTGAACGGGAAACCGGTCAACATCCCGTCGTACCTCCTCGCCCCCGGCGACGTCATCCAGGTCGTCCAGGGAAGCCGCGGGCTGGACGTCATCCACAGCACCATGAAACGGATGCGGGACGGCCAGCTGCCGCCCTGGCTGACCCTGGACAAGGCCAACCTCACGGGGACGTTCTCGAGCATTCCGGAACGCGTCGATATCCCCCTGCAGGCGAACGAGCAACTCATCGTCGAATTGTACAGCAAGTAACATCTCCGAAGGCGGCCCGCGTACATGCAGGCGACCGCACCCTCACTGAACCGAGCAGGAGACGCAAACACCCATGACCACGACCATGATCCAGATGCCGGAGGGAATCCTCCTCGATGAAGCGAGTTACTCGACGACATTCGGCCGCTTCATTATCCAACCGCTCGAGAAAGGGTATGGAGTTACCATCGGGAATTCCTTCCGCCGGGTTCTCCTGTCGTCGCTGCCTGGATCGGCGATCATTGCCGTCCGTATCGACGGCATCCAGCACGAATTCTCGACCATACCCGGCGTCGTCGAGGACGTGACGGAAATCATCCTGAATCTCAAGGAAGTCCGCCTCAAACCGATCAACCCGAAGGCGAACAAGATCACCGTGTCCATCAAGGGGCCGCATACCTTCACGGCCGCCGACATCCAGGCCGCCTCGCCGGAGTACGAAATCCTCAACCCCGAGCAATACATCTGCACCTTGAGCGACGAAGGGCGTATCGAGATAGAACTCCGCATCGGGCACGGGCTCGGTTACGTCCCCGCCGACGAGAACAAGCTGCCCGACCACACCATCGGGACCATCCCCGTCGATGCCATCTACACGCCCATCAAGAACGTCCGCTACTACATCGAGCCCACCCGCGTCGGCGGGAGCACGGACTACGACAAGCTCACCATCGAGATCACGACGGACGGGTCCATCACGCCCGAGGACGCGCTTTCGAAGGCGGCGCGCATTCTCCTCGCCCACATCCAAATGTTCATCGATTTCGACATCTCGAAGAAGAAGGAAGACGAGGGCATCTCTGAGGAAGAGAGCGAGATCGAACGGATCAGGAACATCCTCCTCACCCCTATCGACCAGCTGGAACTCTCGGTCCGTTCGCATAACTGCCTCAAGGCAGCCAACATCAAGACCCTCGCGGATCTCGTGCGGCGGGACGAGGCCGAAATGCTCAAGTTCAGGAATTTCGGTCGGAAATCCCTTTCCGAATTGCATCAGATCGTGGAGGACCACGGCCTCACATTCGGGATGGATGTCGAGAAGTACCTGAAACCGTCCTCTCCCAAGGAACCCGCTTCATAAGCCAACACCGAGTCGATCCTATGAGACACCTCAAAGCTGGGCGGAAGCTCAACCGGACCGCGAGCCACAGGAGGGCGCTCCTCGCGGCGCTGTCTACGGCTCTGATCAAACAGAAACGCATCATCACCACGACGGCGAAGGCCAAGGAGACGCGGCGTATCATCGAGCCGATCATTACGAGAGCGAGGAACGCATTCAAGCGCGAGAAATCGCAGCAACAGACGGATATCCATTCGCGGCGCATCGTGGCGCGCTTCATCCGCGACAAGGAAGCCGTCAAGATCCTCTTTTCCGAGATCGCGCAAAAGGTAGGCGACCGGCCGGGAGGGTACACCCGCGTTCTCCCCCTGGGATGCCGGAAAGGCGACGGCGCGGAGATGTCGGTCATCGAACTCGTCGACTACAACGTCGCGCAGGACGAAAAGACACGGAAGAAACGCGCAGAAGGCTCGAAGAAAGCTGAGGAAAGGCGGAAGGGCGCCAAAGCGGCGAGACAGAAGGAAACGGCTCCTGCGAAGGACTCCGCCGTGGGAAGTGAGGCACCCGCAAGTCCCACGAATGCGGGAGAAACGGAGAACGCCGGCGAAAGCGACACAGGGAGAGAGGCAGTGCCGGAAACGGAACCCTGAGCAGAATGCGAGAACGGTGAGAAAGCCGCGGGAGCTTCGTTTCCGCGGCTTTCTCGTTTCCCAACCCGCTCGCCGTGCATGCCATGACCGCCTTGTCCGTCACATTGGAGCGATCCGTCGCAGATCCCGCTCAGTTCCCCAAGCCGGATCTCCCGGAAGTCGTTTTCGTCGGGAGATCCAATGTAGGGAAATCGTCCCTCCTCAACGCTCTGATCGGCAGGCCGGGAGTCGCACGCGTGAGCAATACGCCGGGAAAGACGCGCCTTATCCACTTCTACCGTGTAGAAGACGGCATTCGTTTCGTGGACCTGCCCGGCTACGGTTATGCGAGAGCGAGCGCTGCGGAACGGGCCCGCTGGGCGGAACTCGTCCGAAGCTACTTCGACGCGGGTCGACCGCTCGCCCTCGTGCTCCAGCTCGTCGATTCCCGCTTGCCCCTGCAGAAATCGGACGCGGACATGATCGCGTGGTTCGTGAGCCGTCATGTGCCCGTGCAAATCGTCATGACGAAGACGGACAAAATCACCCAGAAGGAACTCCACAGGAACGCACATGCCATGCTTCGCGCGGTGCGGGCACTCGGCTGCGGCTCGACGCTGATCGGATTCTCGGCCCGCAAGGGGAGCGGAAGGAAAGAATTGCTCCGCGCCGTATTCACGGCTGCAGGAGGGGGTACGTGAGAACAACGCGTCGGGGAAACGCTTGGGACGAATTGGCGGTTCGTGATGCCGTGGGTATCTTCACCGATACCGCAGAAGTACGAACCCCGCGCGAGAACGATTCCCGCACTACGAGAGCACGACACGATGAATACCCGTGCATTTCTCATCGCTTTCGCCGTGACCTTCGCGATCGCTTTCCTCGTAACCGTCATCGTCACGTATCTCTTCGCGCTCGCCCGAAACGGCCGGGGTGTTGTGGATTGGGGGCATGCCCTGCTGTTCGGTATCCTGTTCGGATTGATATTCCCCCTCTCCCGCGTGATGGGTTTCCGGAGACGTCGACGCTGACGCATGGAGGGGGAAACCGAACCGTCGCGGTCCCGTCACCCCGCAGCTGTGAACGGGTCACGGAGTAAAAACGGAGAGACCGCGATGAAGAAGCTCGCCGTCGTGGCCACGCATCCGGTGCAGTACCATGCCTCCATATGGAGACGCCTCGCGGCGGAAGGGGGTCTCGGCATCCACGTTTTCTACGGGTCGGATTTCAGCGTGGCAGGCTACACCGACAGCGGGTTCGGCGTCACCGTGAAATGGGATGTGCCGCTGACGGAAGGGTACGAGCACACCTTTCTCAGGCGGGGCGGAACATGGGACGACAGGCCGCTCACGCGCATGCGCCCTCACGGGCTCGAAGAGCGCCTGAGGGCGTTCGCCCCCCATGCGCTTCTCCTGACGGGATACGGCATCCCTTTCCACCGTGAGACTTTCCTGATCGCGCGCCGTCTCGCTCTTCCGGTCATCGTTCGAAGCGAGGCGAACGACGAGACGGCCGACCGATCTTTCCCCAAGCGATTTTTCCGCGATCTTCTCATCCGGGCGGTGTACCGCCGGTGCGCCTACTTCCTCGCGATCGGCGAGCGGGCGCGTGCGCACTACGAACGTCACGGCGTCTCCCCGCACCTGATCGGTTTTTCGCCGTACACCACGGACAGCGACAGAGTGGAGGGCCAGTACAACGCCCTTGCGCCTCGTCGTTCATCCATCCGAAGTGCACTCGGGTTTTCGGAGGAGGATACCGTTTTCCTCTTTGCCGGGAAGCTCATTCCCCGCAAAGACCCCATGACCCTTGCCCACGCCCTTTGCGGCCTCCCCGACAATCTCCGGCATAGCACAGGCTTGATCGTCATGGGCGACGGGCCGCTTCGGTCGGAACTCGAATCGCTCTGCCGCACAGCCCTCGGGGAACGCGCCGTATTCGCCGGTTTCGTGAACCAGAACGGGATCGGCGAATTCTATACCGCTGCCGATTGCCTCGTTCTCCCCTCGCTCGCGGAAACGTGGGGACTGGTCGTGAACGAAGCGTTGCAGTTCGGTGTCCCCGCAATCGTGTCATCCCGTGTCGGGTGCGCACCAGACCTCGTCATCCCCGGAAAGACGGGTTTCACGTTCCCGGCGGGACGGGTGGCCGGTCTCCGACAGCGGCTCGAGGATGCATGGGCCCTTCTCCGAAATGCGCGGGAGGAGACGCGCGAGGCCTGCCGCAGGAAAGCCGCCGAATACAGCGTCGAGCGCGCGGTTGCGGGGATTTGTGAGGCGGTCGATCGCGTCGTCCGGTGAGGCGACGCATCCGAGGCACGAAAGGCAGAGAGCCCTCGCCGCCTGCGGGGACGGCTCTCGTGCGAACGCCTTCGCACCTTTGATGCCGGGAGAACATCCCTCTGCGCGAGGCGGCTCGATGTCGGGCGCTGTGCGTCGCGGTGTGCGCCTCAGTGGGCTTCCAACCAGTTCTTCCCCACGCCGGTATCCACCTCGACGGGGATGCGGAGCGGGATGGCGTTCTTCATCCGATCCACGACGAGGGCGCGGAGTTCCTCGAGCTCTTCCGCCGGCGTCTCGAAGACGAGTTCGTCATGGACCTGGAGAATCATCCGCGCGCGCATGCGCCGTGCACGCAATTCCTTGTGGATGGAGATCATGGCGACCTTGATCATATCGGCCGCACTTCCCTGGATAGGAGCGTTGATCGCCATGCGTTCGGCGAGCATGCGCACATTGCGGTTCGCGCTGCGGATGTCCGGAAGGTAACGTCTGCGTCCCATGAGCGTTTCGACGTACCCGTTCTCGCGCGCGGAGGCGATCGTGCGGCGGATGTACCGATCGATGTCGGGGTATTTCCTGAAGTAGACGTCGATCAGGTCCTTCGCATCCGGGTTCGGGATGCCGAGTCGTTGCGCAAGGCCGTACGGGCTGATCCCGTAGAGGATGCCGAAGTTTGTCGTTTTCGCGACGCGGCGCATTTCCGGTGTGACTTCTTCGCGGCGGACATTGAACAGCTTCATCGCCGTGCTCGCGTGGATGTCCTCGCCGCGGGCGAACGCCTCGATCAAGCCTTTATCGCCGGACATTTCGGCTGCGATGCGCAGTTCGATCTGCGAGTAATCGGCGGAAAGGAGGAAAGCATCTTCCCCCTCGGCCACGAATGCGCGGCGAATCTCCCGCCCCGCCTCCGTCCGAATGGGGATGTTCTGGAGGTTCGGGTCTGCACTGCTCAAACGCCCCGTCGCGGCGACCGCCTGGTTGTACGATGTATGCACGCGGCCGGTGCGCGGGTTCACCATGCGCGGGAGGGCGTCGACATAGGTCGACTTGAGTTTCGTGAGGAGGCGGTAGAGGAGGATTTCGTCGATGATGGGGTGGCGGCCCTGCAGGGATTCCAGCACGGAACTGTCCGTCGAGTAACCGGTCTTGGTCTTCTTCCCCGCAGGCAGGCGGAGTTTCTCGAAGAGCACCGTGCCGAGCTGTTTCGGCGAACCGATGGTGAAGCGCTCCCCGGCGAGCGCGTGGATGCGTTCGGTGACGCCCGCGATTTGCGCTTCCATTTCCTTGGAAATCTCCCCCAAGGCTTCGACGTCGATTTTCACTCCTGTGTTCTCCATGTCCACGAGGACGTGGATGAGCGGGAACTCGATCTCTTCGAGGAGTTTCCCCTGGCCCGTTTTCTCGATTTCCGGTCGGAGGGCGTGCGCGATGCGGAGAGTGATATCGGCGTCCTCCGCCGAGTACTCGGCGACGCGTTCCAGCGGGACATCGGCCATGGATTTCTGGTTCCTCCCCTTGCCGATGAGAGCTTCGATGGGGATGGGCTCGTAACCGAGGAATTTCCGCGCGAGCGCGTTCATCGAGTGCTCCCCCTCCGGGTCGAGTATGTACGAGGCGATCATCGTGTCGTACAGCCGCGAGGAGCACACCAGACCGACTTGCCGCATGACGAGGAGGTCGAATTTGAGGTTCTGCCCGATGACGGTCCTGTCACCGTCGAAGAGAGGCGAGACGGCGGAGAGGATTTCGGCGGCCGGGAGCTTCTCGTTGGCGGGGACGTACCACGCGTGGCGGGGTCGTATTGCGAACGAGAGACCGACAAGGCGCGAAGACAGCGGGTTCCTACCGCTCGTTTCGGTGTCGAAACAGAATTCCCGGGCCTGCAAGATTTCCTTCACCATCGCATCCAGTTCCGCACGGCTCAGGACGGTGTCATAATCGTGCCCGCGGTCGGGCATCTCGGCCCGAGCGGCGTCGCCCCCGGCTTGCTGCTCGTCCAGCTTGAGGAGAAAACGGCGCAACTCCAGTTCCGCGAAGAGCTCTCGGAGAGCGGCGATGTTCCGCTCCTTCGCGCGCAGTTCATGCGGATCGATTCGGAGAGGAGCGTTCACGTCGATGGTCACGAGTTCACGGGAGAGGAACGCGGCGTCCTTCTGCTCCAGCAATTTCGCCCGCACGGCGGCTTTCGGGATGCGGTCGATGTTGCGGTAAATCTCCTCGAGCGGCCCGAATTCCTGGACGAGGGGGATAGCGGTCTTCTCCCCGATGCCGCGTACGCCCGGAATGTTGTCCGACGCATCGCCGATGAGGCCGAGGACATCCGTCACCCGTTCCGGCGGCACACCGAACTTCGCGACGACGCCCTCCTCATCGACGAAGTCCCAGGTGTCGGCGCTCTTGCCGGGCCGAAGGATGCGGATGTTCCTGCCCACGAGCTGCATGTAATCCTTGTCGGGCGTCACGAGCACGCACGTGAGGCCTCGCGTCTCGGCGCGTTTCGCCAGGGTGCCGATGATGTCGTCCGCTTCCCACCCCGGCAGCTCGATGGCGGGGATGTTGTACGCCTCGACGATTTTCCGCAGGTACGGGAGCTGGTCCACCATGTCCTCGGGCATTTTTTCCCGCGTAGCCTTGTAGGGAGGGTAACGCTTGTGCCGGAAAGTCGGTTCCTTAGTGTCGAAGGCGACCGCGACGTGATCCGGCCGCTCCGCGAGGATTTTCTCCAGCGCCGCGACGAAGCCGAAGACGGCGCTCGTATTCATGCCCTTCGAGTTGACGAGGGGTCGGTTGATGAAGGCGAAGTACGCGCGGTAGGCGATCGCCATGCCGTCTACGAGGTAGAGTCGTTCCATGGGCGGAGAAATGTGCAGTGCAAAGGGAACGGATTTTCCCCTCCATGCCCGCCACTGGTCGGTCGGTCCATGTCAGTGGCGCGGCGGCGGGGGAGAAATTCGGGCTACAGTGTTTTTCCCGACGTTACTTACCTTTTCGAAAATATCATTTCCCGAAAGGAAAATCTCGGCGAACAGACTTCCCCGTCATGCCCCGGGCGAATGCCCGTCGGCGGACCGTTTTTAGCCGTTCTCCTACTCGCAGTGGGTTCCCTTTCAAGGAGCGGTGAAGATGCCTCACCACGAAACGGGATATCTCGCGTCCGGATTCGAAGGGCAAGTCTTTCGACTGCCTGTGCCGGGAAGGGATGGCTTCGTCCATTGCAACGACGGTGTCAGGACTGCATTTTTTCCTCGATGCGAACCAAAAGGAACGGTGTATAGACGGTATGGATCCCCCGCATGATGACGGCGCGCGCCTGCATGGAAGCGGATGGAGAATCGGTAGGAAAGGGATGCGGGAATCCCAAGTTCGGGGGGGAAGAAATGAAACGCTCAATCTGCGAAGATCATGAGAGAGGGGGATGCACCGCGGTACGCGCAGCGACCGGTATGAAAACTTGTCCCCGCCCTCTTTTGTCAACCATGCACATGGGAGAGCGACATCCATGATCCGTGCCATGGAACGCCATCCGGGCCGGCGAGACGGGACGATGGACCGCAGCGGTGTGAAGTTCCTGGGCCTGGCGGTATTCGGTGCGGCGATGGCGTATGTCGAAGCCGCGGTCGTCGTGTATCTTCGTCTCCATTTCTATCCCGAAGGGTTCCATTTCCCTTTGAAAACGCTGCCGGGAGATATCCTCTTCGTCGAGATCTTCCGTGAAGCAGCGACGATCGCCATGCTGGCGGCGGTGAGCGTACTCGCCGGGAAGAAGCTTCTCGACATGACGGCGTACGGCTTCTTCACCTTCGGCGTGTGGGACATCTTCTATTACGTCTGGTTGAAAGCCATCGTGGGGTGGCCGGAATCCCCCTTCACGACGGATCTACTCTTCCTCATCCCGGCCCCCTGGATCGGTCCGGTCGTCGCGCCTGTCCTCGTGTCGTTGACGCTGATTCTCTTTTCCCTGCGCATGGTCCGCCTCCGGGAAACCGGCCGGCTCGTTCGTCCGGCGACGGCGAGCTGGGCTGCTTTCACGGGCGGCTTGCTTGTCGTTTTCGTCTCCTTCGTCATGAACGGGATGCTTCTCGGGGAGAAAGCCCAGGACGCCGCTTTCCCATGGGCGATCTTTTCCGTTGGAGAGATTCTCCTCGTGGGATCGGTCGTGTTGCTCGGGGTGAAAAGACGGGCGGTATAGGAAATCTTCGGTGACTCGAAGCGGGGTGCAGGGCGGGTGAAGGCGAACGTTCCCTCCCATTTCCCCTCGACCATGTACGATGCACGGGTCGGTTTCTCGGCGAGAGACGCCGCCGAACGATTCACGCTACCCTCTCCTGTGCGGCGGCGGTGAGGTCTTCCACAGGGCGTCATGCATATCCACGAACGGTGACGGCCGGGATACGGGTG
>JARYLZ010000108.1 GCA_029907355.1 Bacteroidota bacterium
GCGTGAACACGAGTATACCCGACGGGGAGTTCCGTGCCGAGAAAAACCGCCTCCTTTCGTCTCTCGCCGCCGTGCGTTCCAATCCCGGCGAAACAGGGACTCGGATACTCCTACAGGAGTTGTTCGGGAAGCGGCATGTCCTCGCCCGGGCCGTCGGCGGGACGGCGCGGGATATCGAGCGGCTCACCGTAGAGGACGCCCAAAAATTCTTCGAGACGTATTATCGGCCCGAGAACACGACCATCATCGTCGTCGGGGATGTCGATTTTCCCTCTTTGAAAACGCTGATCCACGATCGTTTCGGCCGCTGGAGAAGCGGCAGGGAGAAACCCAACGAGCCCTCCACCCCGTTTCCGCGCATCGACGGCCCAAGGGTTATCGTCATCCCCGACACGTCCGCTCGTTTCGTTCAAGTTCGATTCGGCATGCGCATCCCCACACGTTCGCACCCCGATTTCCCGGTCGTGCTCGTCCTGAACCAGGTGCTCGGCGGGGGGAACGATTCGAGGTTGTACCGGACGCTGTGGGGGAAGCACACCGTCATGCCATCGTTTTATTCCTCGATCGGCGTGTTTCGATCCGGCGGGTGGCTGATCGCGTCGGGCTCCACACCCGTCTCTCGGCTCGACAGCGTCTTGCAGTGGATGGGAGAAACCATCGAATCCCTCCGGCGCGAAGTTGTCGGCAAAGACGAACTTTCTGCAGCGCAACGAGCGCTCACGACGGATTACCCGCTGGGGTTCACCACGAACAAGCGCATGCATGAACAGCTTCTCGAAATCGTGCATTTCGGATTGGACCCGGGGGAACTCGCGGCATTCCCTGCCATGGTAGAAACGGTGACGCCGGAAGCCATTTTGCGCGTCGCACGATCGGTTTGTGATCCTGAAGGGATCGTCATCGTCGTGGTCGGAAACGTCGACCACCTTCTCTCCGCACTGGAGGCGAGATACGGCCCAAAGCTCCAGGTGTTCACCCCGCCCGTCACGGAAGAATAAAACGGTGGGCGGGAGCAAACACCGCCCGGTTGGAGGAAGCCTGTTCGGTCGAAGAGCGGATCGACCGCCAAAAGATCAGAGGACGCGGACTTCGAAGTTGTCCGCCGTTTCGTCGATGATGATTTTCACGGACGATGTGTTCGTATGGAAAACCCAGCGCTCGAAATCGACGGGAGATACCCCGAAATACCTCTCGTCTTCGTGAAAGACCGTTACGAGCCATGAGAATGCGGCCGGTGAGAGAACCACCGCCTGGGGTTTTATGCCGTGTTCTTCTTCGAAAGCTTTCAGGCTCTCCTGAAGATGCGTGATCAGATCGAATCGTTCCTTCAACATCTCGCCTGCTCCGTGTTCCTTTCTCATAATTCAAACTTCAAAAATAATGCCATAAAACAAATTGCTTAGAATACCCGATATTCAATGGTTTTTCAACGTGGAAGAGGGAAAAGTGTTCACATATTGACGCTTTTTCCCACTCTGTCATGACCCGGATGTTATACATCATGTTATGTCCCGGTTTCTGATGGAACGAGGGTTCGAAGTCCGGGTTTGGGGGGTGCATCCGTTCAGTCATAAAAAGGGGGGCGATGAGCCCCCCTGTGGAATGTTCAGAAGACTCTCCGCTCTTACTTCGCGAGTACCATTCTGATCGTTTTCACCATCCCTTCCGCCTTGAGCACCGCGGTGTAGGTACCGCTCGGCCGCCCGTCGGCATCGAAAACGACGGTGTACGTGCCCGGTTCATGCTCCCGAGAAATCAGGGTCTCCACAGGGCGTCCCAAAGCGTCGTACACCTCGATGGAGACGAGGGCCGGATGCGGGACGCTGTAACGGATGTTCGTAGACGGGTTGAACGGGTTGGGGTAGTTCTGGAAGAGGGTGAACGACGCAGGCGAGGGGAGGTTTTCCGCGTCGTTGGTATTCCAAATGTTGAACGTGATTTCCTGCGTACCCGTGAGGACGCCGTCACTGCCGATGATGCGCAACTTGTAATTCATACCCTTCGGAGCGCGGATGATGGCTTGAGTCAGCTGAGATTCGAAGACGACGAGTTCCCAGGTCTTTCCATTGTCACGGCTGAAGTAGACGGTATACCAGAAGTCGGTGTCTCCGTCCGCGTCGTCGGCCGTCCAGATCGCCGTGAACGCGCCTCCCTCCGGCACGTTCATGCCGTTGGTCGGGTAGGTGAAGTACACGTTGGGAGCGTTGGCCGGCAGCACACGCTCGGCGACAACCTGGCCGCCGCTCTCGACGACGACCTTGCGCGCTTCCGCAGGGTATGGGACCACGAACGCGAAATACTCTCGTTCCATCGAAGGCGGGAGCGCGCCTTCGTCGAGCCCGAGTGCGCGGAACGTCGGTCGGTAGTAATAGCGGTTCAATTCGGCACCGCTGCCGTCCAGCATGCGGAAGACATGGGTGGCAAAAGCGGAGTCCACCATGTTCGAGGGTGTCGCATCGGTCAAGACGGCCCATGGGCCGAACGAGAACGTGCGTGTCGTCGAGTCTACGCTGCCTTCGATGAACAGGGCGCGCGGGACGAGGCTCTTCTTCCATCCCCCGCTATTCCATAATCCGGCGTACTCATTCTGGAGTTTCTTGTAGCAGACGTCGCAGGTCCAGACGACGAAGGGGTACGACTCGCCCGGGATGCGCGAATTGCCCATGTAACAGTAAGCTTTCTGCATGTAGCCGACGACGTTCTTGGCGCCGTAATGGATCACCCGCCGCCCGAAGGGGTCGACAGCGTCGTAGATCTCCTTCGCGAGGAAATAGTTCTGGTATTCTTCCTGCGTGTCGATGTCGTCGAGGCCGAAGTCGTGACGGCGCAGGCCGAACGAGTGGCCGAGGGAGTGGACCATGTACTTGTAGCTCTGGCCGCTGACCAGCATGAAATCGTAAATGCCCGACCAGCTCAGGGTCTGCGACAAGCGGTGCGGGAAGTCGACGGGGTGCATGCGGGTGGCGAACCAATCCGGGTCTACGGCGAAGATGTACCGGTCGAATGCGGGGTTCGCCAGACGCGCCTGCTTGTAGGCTTTCATGAGGTAGTACTCCCACGTCTCCTGCAAGAGGGTATCCGGCGTGATCCACGAATAATTCACCACGGTGGGAGCGGTCGTAAACTGCACCTGGTCGGATTTCATCGGCCAGGCCCATCCCATGAACGTCTTTGCCGTATCCGTCGTTTTCTGGAGAATGGAAACGTAGTTTTGCGGGAAGGTTTCGAACGGCTGGACAAAGACGTTGAACGTCGGTTCACCGCCGTTCCCCCACGTGGAAGCCTTCACCTTGACCGGGATCGTCAACGTGTTGTTCGACTCGATCGGTTCGATGATGACGCCTTTCGGGTTCGTGGGCGAGGGCGGGTCGACGATGATCTCGACGTTGATCATCCCGGGCGATATCCCGTCCCCCTGTACAGGGAAATAGAGCAGAGGACCTTCGGCGCGCGGCAGGGAAATCGTCGTCCGCGGATTCTGGAACTCGTACTTCACACCGAGGTTCTTGTCGCTGTAGACATAGAACGTGTCATACGCGACGCCGTTCACTTTCACCTGGACGGGGAATGAAGCCGTCACGGGCTCCTCGGCCGTGATGGTCGCGCGGACGAAGAACGGCTTCCCTGCGATGATGCCGTCCTCCCCGAGAATCGTCTGGATGACATCCCCCTCCATGATGGTGAGGTCGGAACCGGCCGGTTCGATCACCTTGATGAGAAAGGTTTTCTCGATGCACTGGATGGAACGGAAATACACTTCCATGGTGATCGCCGCGCGGTACTTGACATCCAGCTTGAGCGGGAGGCGGCACATGCCGTTGGCGTCCATGGTAAGGACTCCCTTCGCGAGCGTATCGCCGAGAACGCGAACGAGGTAATCGACCGTCGCTCCGGCGGAGTCGGTCTCCTCGAGGACGTTCCAGAAATGACCGGTGAAGACGATCTCGTCCTCCCCGTCTGCGATGATCGTGTTCTTATCCGAACCGATGTCGAACCAGTACGATGTCTGCGGGTATTTCACGCGGAGGAATGGATCGAACCGCGCCGCGCGTCCGATGCGTTCGGAGTAGCTGGGTCCGTAGCAATCGCCCCAGTAATTCTTCGTCACGTCGATCGTATCGATAGCGACCGTCGAGATGATCGTAGATACATTTTCCTCCCGCTGGAACTCGTTGAAGTTGATATGGACATCCGCCACGTCTGCCGAATCGAACGCCCCGCCGATGGAGGAGAGGGTTACGGTGGTCATAGCCTCGAGGACGTTATACTCGACGACGGATTTGTTGTTCAGCGATATACTGGAATTGCTCGTCCCGCCGCGGAAACGCGAATACCTGCATGAAGCCGGAACGCCGAACGGACGGAGGAGAAGCTGCCCGTTGTTCTTGAAATCGCTGTTCGTCACGTGCGTTGCGGAAAGCGTGCCGTCGTGGTCGACCGTGATTTTATCGGCTGTCTCGCAGCCGAGGAGTTGGCACGTATTGTCGACCGTACAGTTCGACGCTTTGATGGTGAAATGTTTCGATTCGATCAATGCGAAATCGTAACGTCCCTGGTCCGTGAGCCAGTTCAGGGAACAACCGTTCAAACGACATACGTACGGGTTGTAAATGACGAGGTTCCCGCCGATCAATGTGAGGCCGTTTATGGGATCCGCCTGCCCGTAACACTCGATATTGAGATCCTTCAACTTGCCGCCGGAAGCAGAAATTTTCCCGGGCGGGTATCGGGGATCCTCCGTGTCGAGAACGCGGATGCCGGACACTCTCCCGGACATGGCGACGCTGTAGGAGAGATCGCACCCGGGTGCGAAATGCAATTCCCCTCCGGGGACCGACACTTCGGGGTTGACCGGTCCGCCGGGGTAGATGAAGACGCTGTCGACAAGGTCCGTTCTGATCGAAATACTGTCTTTCCGCGTGAGGATGCCGCGGATATCGCCGCCCCAGATGAACCCGCCCGACACGTTGCCGTCCATGTAGCCCCCAGCTGTACGGTAAGCCCGGAACTGGTAACTGTATGTAACACCTTTCTGGAGGCCGTAATCGGTCACGATGCCGGCGTTCGGGCCACCCTGTACGATTTCACCGAGTTTTTTCGCCCCGCGGTAAAACTCGACTTTCGTGTAGTTCGGATCCGTCAGCCTACCGAGGTAAAGATCGGCCGAGCTCTGCCCACTCCAAACGAGGAATCCGAACTGCGCGGTGGCGATGTGTGCAGATATGCTGAAGAACGCCGCGAAAACACAAGCGGTAACTTTGTTCATGGGAACCTCTCGATGGATGACGTAGCGGAAAGATGCTCCTGGACTCACCGCTTTTTCCGGCTCGAAGGTGCTCTGCACCCCGAACAAATGCGCGGTGGAAAGGCGTATTCGAGAATCAAGCTACTTGATGCCTTCTATAAATGCAAGGGAATTTCCATGCGCTTCGGCGGGTGAACGCGGGAGAAAGTGCATGCGTATCGGCTTGATATCCAACGCTCTCGGTGTAATTTGTCTTTTGGAAATTCCCGGCGGAAAATCATCGAGAGGAACGCGATACCTACGCCGCCGGGAGGACAACATCTCGCTTTCGAAGACTCAATCGAAGCATGTTCGGTGAACCTCGGTATCATTTCCCTCTCGTCGATTCGACGAACAGGGCTGCACGCGATCTGGCGAGGTCCGGCGTACCGGAGGGGACGCTCGTGACGGCCGATTTCCAGACGGCAGGGCGTGGGAGGAGAGAACGCCGCTGGTTTTCGGAGAAAGGGAGAAACATCCTCGCATCATACGTGTTGCGGCCGTCTCGTCCCCGCGAGGAGTCATCCACGCTGCCGCTTCTCGCGGGCGTCGCCGTCGCTGAGACCGTCTTTCAGGCATGCGGATTGCAAGTGTCCCTGAAGTGGCCGAACGATGTCCTCGCCGGGGACGCGAAACTCGCGGGGATCCTCGTGGAATCCGTCGCTTCGGACGAATGCAGCGCCGTCATCGTCGGCATCGGTGTGAACGTGAATCAGCCGGTGTTCCCGCAAAGATCCCGTCCCCGGCCCGTGTCGCTCCGCGGACTGACAGGACGGGAATGGCCGCTCGAAGACCTTCTCGCGATTCTTTCCCGAACGTTCGAGAAGCGTTACGTCGAGTGGTGTTCGGATGGGCCGGCCTCCGTTCTCGCCGCGTGGAGGGAACGCAGTACCATGCTGGGTCGCATGGTTTGGCTGAGCGACGATCACGCGGCACGTCGCGTGTGTGCGCTCGATATCCTGGAGGACGGTTCCCTCCTCGTCGTGGACGAGAACGGGAATCGGACTGCCGTATACGCCGGCGATGTCAGCCTCTCCTTGCCGGCGAAGGGAGAGAGGTGATTCGTGCCTCTATTGCAGGAATAAACCAGGTGTCGCGATTTCGAATGCAGGGGAGGAAAGCGGCGATACCTTCACCCTGCGAGTGAGAGGGGACATCCCCGCCCGAATGGTGCCCGGAATATTTACGGTCGAGAAGTGGTCGTTTTCCGCGACCATCCTGTCGCCTGCAAGCCGGGATGGTTGTGGTTTCACGTACCTCGCCTGAGAACGAATGGGGAAGAGCGGTGAATCTTTCGCGACCTGTGGGGTCACGATCGTGCCGCATCCAGCGCCGTACCGAATCGCAGTCCCCGTTCGCTCGCAATGCAGGTCGATACACCGCGCATTTGCATGAAGTGCCGGAGTATCGTTACCCCCGCGAACATGACATCGGCTCGGCCTGGGTCGATGCGAAGGACATGGCGAAGTTCTTCCGTATTCATGCCCCGCATCACGTCGTGCCATTTGCGGATTGTCTCGAGTGCGAGAGGGTGTCCTGCGACGGCTGCCGGGTCGTATGACTCGAGCCCAAGCTCGAGCGCCGCGAGGGTCGTGATGGTTCCCGCGACGCCGATGAGGATTGTCGTCTGGGAATCGAAGTCCGGAAGCTGGGCGAGCGCACTGGCGAGGGCACGCTCACACGCGGCGATTTCTTCGTCGAGAGGCGGCGCATGTCGGAAGAATTGTTCCGTCAAGCGGACGGCACCGACATCCGTGCTGTGAAACGCGGAAACATCGGAGCCCGTGCCGATGGTCAATTCCGTGCTGCCCCCGCCGATGTCCAGGACAGCGCATGGACCTGTCGTCCCGGGGAAACCGGAAAGCGCACCATGGTAGGTGAACCGCGCTTCCTCCTCGCCGCTCAGGACACGGATTTCGATTCCCGTCGCATCCCGCATGGCGGCGATGAACTCCTCGCGGTTTCGTGCGTCGCGCAGGGCGCTCGTCCCCGTCGCGACGGTACGTTCCACTCCATGTGCACGGATTTCTTGCCTATACGCGAGGAGAGCCGTGCCGCATCGCTCGAAAGCATCCGGAAGAATCACGCGGCCCTTGTCGACGGAAGCACCAAGACGTACGATCCTCTGGCGGTCCGAGACGACGTGGATTTCCCCCCCTCTGTCGATGTCCGCGATCAACAGCAGCATCGTGTTCGTCCCGATATCGATGCTCGCGACACGCATGAGGGAATCCCCCTTGCTCCCAATCGAAGGTTTCACCCACCGACGAGGCGTAGCGAGAGAGCGGCCCACTCCTCTTCGACCAAGAGTGCCGTTTCCCGGAACCCGTATGCGGACGCCGCGCGTCGAACGGTTTCGATGTCGTCGCGGGTGAAACCGGAAAGGATCAACACCCCTTCCGCCGTGAGCCGGTCGCGGAAGGCCGGCATCATGCGGATGTTGTCATCGCGGGTGATGTTCGCGAGGAGAATGTCGTATCGATCGCTCACCTGCTCGATGCCCGAGAGACGTATAGCGACGTGATCGGCGACGCCGTTCCGTTCCACGTTTTCGTGGGCGTTCTCGAACGACCACTCGTCGGTGTCCAGGCCGAGTGCTGTGGCGGCGCCCAGCTTGACGGCCGCTATGGCGAGAATTCCCGTCCCCGTCCCGACGTCGAGCACCGACTCGCCGCCGCGGATGGAGGGTTCGAGCAGGCGGAGCATGAGCCGCGTCGTCGGGTGGTGGCCCGTTCCGAAGGACATCTTGGGGTCGATGACGATGACGGTGGTTTCAGGGCTTTCATCGAGCCGGTGCCAGGAAGGGGACACGAGGATTCTTTCCGAAACCCGCACGGGCTCGATGCCGCTTTCCCACTCTGCATTCCAATTCCTGTTCTCCATCTCGAACATCGTGTACGGAGAAGCAGGAAATTTTTCGCGAAGAGAGGGAAGGAGTTCAGGGGAAATTCGATCCCACTGGGCGCGCGTGAAATAGCATGACCACTTTTCTTCTTCCTCGTGGAAGCCCAAGGGGTCGAAAAGCATGAGATAAGCCTGAATGTTCTCCGCTTCGGGGGTTAGGTCGAAACTCAGCCCGATATATGACTGGTCTTTCATCCTGCGCCCTCTTATCAGGCGGGCCGCAAGCCCATCAGGAGGTGAAGGAGGACCCGCCCAACCCGTTCGAGAGTGAGAGGGGAACATTGGGACGGGGTGTCGTGGAGAGTGTGCCAGTATTTCCGACGAGGGTTTTCGGCTTTCTGGCCCACGAGTTCCGCGTCGATGATGTTGATCGTCCTGATACAGGCAGTCGTGTTGAGAGGGACATGATCATCGAAAATGGGGTCGTGCTTCACGACACGGAAATTCGGGATCCCGAGAGATGTGGCGGCGGACCACACCATGCGCAGGATGTCGTTCGCATAGCGGATGGAGAACTCCTCCTGGGGAAAAACGGCAGCCGAGTCGCCGACGAGGTCGAGGAGTATCCCGAATGATGGCCGGTAATCCGTCGGAATCGTCGCCGCGAAGTACTTGCTCCCGATGCAGAACATCGCTTCGTCGTGTTCGCGGCCGTAATCCTCCCCGTCGAAGAGGACGATATCGACGCCGACGGGAGGCGGATGCTGTGCGAGGATCTCCGCGAGGTGCAGGAGCACGGCGAC
>JARYLZ010000109.1 GCA_029907355.1 Bacteroidota bacterium
CGTCCGCTTGGCGCTCAAGGATGTCGTCGGCACATACGGCATCGTGGTCCTCTCGAGCCATGAACCGGATCGGCTGATCGCCGCGCGCCTGGGGAGCCCGCTCGTCATCGGAATCGATGGGGACGGCCTGTTCGTCGCTTCGGACCCCGCCGCCGTCGTGGGGCACACTCGGCAGGCGATTTTTCTCGAGGACGGCCATGTCGCCGTCCTGACGCGCGACGGCTACCGCATCACCACCCTCGGCAACGAGGCGAGGACACCGCGGATCGAAGAGATCACGTACGACATCGAACGGATCGAGAAGGGTGGCTACGAGCATTTCATGCTCAAGGAAATCCACGAGCAGCCTCGGACGATCATGGACTCGATGCGTGGTCGTATTCTCCTCGACGCAGGGACCGCCAAGCTGGGGGGGCTCCGCGAAGTGGCGGGTACCCTTGAAAAGGCCCGGCGGATCATCATCACCGCTTGTGGCACGTCCTGGCATGCGGGGCTGGTGGGCGAGTACATGCTCGAACAATACGCGCGAATCCCCGTGGAAGTGGAGTACGCGTCCGAGTTCCGCTACCGCGACCCCGTCCTCACGGCGGAGGATGTCGTCATCGCCATCAGCCAGAGCGGGGAGACGGCGGACACGTTGGAAGCCCTCCGGGAGGCGAAGAAACGGGGCGCGACGGTTCTCGGGATCTGCAACGTCGTGGGGAGTTCGATCGCCCGCGAGACGCAGGCGGGTGTCTACACGCACGCGGGGCCTGAAATCGGCGTCGCCTCGACCAAAGCGTTCACGTCGCAGTTGGTCGTCCTCTCCCTCCTCACGCTCATGCTGGGGCGATCCCGCGGCTTCATCGATCGGGAGCAGGGGCGACATTTCGCCGAAGAATTGCTCGGCATCCCGGACAAGGTGCGGGCGATTCTCGAGAACGCCGAACTCGTGCGCGGGATCGCGGCGGAGTTCGTCTCCGCGACGAACAGCCTGTACCTCGGGCGCGGCTACAACTTCCCGATCGCGCTCGAGGGTGCGCTGAAAATGAAGGAGATTTCTTATATCCACGCCGAAGGTTACCCCGCCGCGGAAATGAAACACGGGCCGATCGCGCTCATCGACGAGAATATGCCCGTGGTCGTCATCGCGCCACGGGATCGCATCCACGAGAAAGTCCTCAGCAATATCCAAGAGGTGCGCGCGCGCAAAGGGCGCGTCATCGCCGTCGTGAACCACCAGGACGAGGCGATCCGCGGGATGGCGGAGCATGTCATCGAGGTGCCGCAAACGGCGGATTTCCTCTCGCCCATGTTGACCATCATCCCGTTGCAGCTCCTCGCTTACTACATCGCAGTGTTCCGCGGATGCAACGTGGACCAGCCGCGGAACCTCGCGAAGAGTGTCACCGTGGAGTAATGGGCGGCGCAAGCACGGCGGCATCCTCCCCCAGCGATTTTCCCCGGGGCGCTCTGTGGGCGCGGGAGGATGTTCGAAGGAAAAAAAAGCGCTTCTCCCATACCCGCATTGTACCGATCCGAACGATACGGACGGGGCGCCCATAAGACCATCATCGAAGGAAAGTCAACGCGATGAGCGACACGACGGAAACAACAGGGGATCAGCGGCTCGTGGAGTCCATCCTCGAGGAGAAGCGAAGGCTTGGCGCCGTCATCCTGGCGCATTCCTACCAGACGGCGGATATCCAGGACATCGCCGATTTCGTAGGGGACAGTCTCGAACTGGCGCGGCGTGCGAAAGGGACGGAGGCGCCCGTCATCGTTCTCGCCGGAGTGCATTTCATGGCGGAAACGGCGAAAATCCTCAACCCCCACAAACGTGTCCTTTACCCGGATCTCGATGCGGGGTGCACACTCGCCGAGAGCGCCCCCGCCTTCCTCTTCCGCCGTTTCCGGGAGCGGCACCCCGACCACCTCGCACTCACCTACATCAACAGCACAGCCGAAGTCAAAGCCCTCAGCGACATCGTTTGCACATCGAGCAACGCCGAGCGACTGCTCCGTCATATCCCTCCGGAGATCCCTGTTCTCTTTGCGCCGGACCGGAACCTCGGCGCCTGGATCGCGCGGGAGACGGGACGCCGCCTCCTGCTCTGGCAGGGGACGTGCATCGTGCATGAGCGGCTCGACGTGGAAAAGGCACGCGCTCTCCGCAACACCTTTCCCGATGCGGTCCTCCTCGCCCACCCCGAATGCGAGGAGCCCATGCTAGCAATTGCGGATTTCATCGGCTCGACCGGTGCAATGCTGCGTTTCGTCGAAGGCAGCCCAGCCCACACCTTCATCGTGGCGACGGAGGAAGGCCTCCTGCACCGCATGCGGCGCGTCCGCCCCGATGCGCGCTTCATCGCCGTCCCTTCCGACACGGGGGAAGATTCCAGCATTTGCCCGTACATGAAGCGCAACACGCTCCAGGGCATTCTCGACTGCTTGAGGAACGGCACCCCCGAAGTTACGCTCGACGAGGCGTTACGGCAGTCCGCTCTTGCACCGATCGAGCGCATGCTTGCCCTCGACGCGGCGGAACCCGGCACGAGGCGAGACATCATCGAGGGGATTCCCCTGCCGTTTTCGCGCGAATGATGGAATTCCGGCGTATTCGTCGTACATTCTCGTAACGAAACTTTTTCTCCATCGAGGTCAGAGGGCCCCATGAAACTCATGGTACATCTCGCGGCGTTCTTCACCATCCTCATGGCCGTTTCGGCCGACGCCCAGGTGAAATTCGAGTACTACAACGTCGAGGACAGCTACTACCTGCTCAACATCCCGACGAATTCCATCATGCTCGTGCGTTTCGATGCGACCGCGCCCGTGCGCATCACGGAAGTCTCCGCGTGGTTCGTCACGGGTTCGACGGGGGGGAGCGTAGATCTCATCATGTTCGGCAAGGAAGGCGGGTACCATTTCCCGTATCAACTCAACCCCCTCTTTCAACCGATTCGCATCGACATCCCCGGCGGTAAGGACTCCCTCTACCGTTTCCGCTTCCAGACACCGATCGATATCGGGGGCCCGACGCAGTTCTTCGTCGGACTCGTGAAGCGCAGCGACAGCATCAACGTCCGCATGGACCGCATCACGCAATACGTCCCGTGCGCGAACGACGAGGGGGACTCCTCCTACACGAACATGTTCGCGGTCTACGACCCGGGGACGCAGACGTACAGTTTCGGGGCATGGTTCTCCAACCGGCAGCCGATCAACAACTGGTACATCGGCGCGGCGGGCGAGTACTACAACGATCAGCCTTCCACCTTTTTCACCGACGTGACCATCGAGAGCGGTATCTCCGCCGCCCAGAGCGTGAACCCCCGCCTCGCGTGGGCGGATTACGATAACGACGGGGATGAGGATCTCCTGTCGGGGAACCGGTTGTACCGGAACAACGGCGACGGGACGTTCGACGACGTTGCGGCGCAGGTGGGGTACACACGCGGCAGCGCCGTGCAGATGTTCGTCGACATCGACAACGACGGTGATCTCGATATCGTCTGCCAGCCGGACAACCTCATTTACCTCAATAATTCGAACGGCACCTTCGCCCTCTCTTCGCCGGGCGGCCTCGGGACATCGGTCAACACGCAGGCGATGGCATTCGCGGATTACAACGGCGACAAGCTCCCGGATTTCTTCGTCGCAAACGGCGAGTACATGTACGCGAAAAACCCCGCCAACCCTTCCGACTCCGCTTTGATCGAGGGGGCGGCATGGACGGCGCATCTCTATACGAATCTCGGCGGGGGGCAGTTCACCGATCATACGGCCAACCTTGCCGGCTACCAAAAGGGCCAGTACGGCCGGAACCCGTACAACACGAGCATCACCGTCGAGGGGTACCGGCCGGCCGCCTGCGCCCAGTGGACGGATTTCGACAATGACGGCGACCTGGATCTCTTCGTGGGCGTGGACCGTCTCCAGCCGAATTACCTGTTCGAAAACCAGGGGACGCCGAATTTCCGAAGCGTCGCGCAGGCGCACGGCGCGCAGGGCGGCACGAAGCCCGGCTGGCCCGGCCTGTACGGCAACACCCGAGGCTGCGATTTCGGGGATTACAACAACGACGGTACGTTCGATCTCCTGACCGGCGAGACAGCCCTCCCATACCGTCTCGGGTACAGCGATATGACGAGCGTCTGGAAGAACGACCCGACGCTCTCCTACAGCTTCGTCAACATGCAGGCGACGGCCAAGCTCGGCTACACGACCTACCAGGCGGACGTGGCGTGGGCCGATTTCAACCAGGACGGCCTCCTCGACTTTTACGTGACGTCGGGCGAGCGCTGCTACGGCAGTACGCTGTTCATGCAGAACCCGGACGGGAGTTTCACCGATGTGACGTACGAGTCAGGGACCGGTGTCGAGGACGGATTCGGTGTCGTGTGGGTCGACTACGACAACGACGGCGATCTCGACCTCTCGGTCGCTTCGCCGGGCGGCCTGCGGCTTTTCCGGAACGATTACGCGCAGAAAGGCAACTGGGCCCAGTTCCGCCTGCGGAGCGTTCGGGGGAATGCATACGCCATCGGGGCGCGGATCCGCGTCTACGCCGGAGGGAAGATGTACAGCCGTCTGGTGACGGCCGGCAAAGGCGCCGGTACCCAGCAACCGTATGTTCTCCACTTCGGTGTCGGATCGGCCGCCATCCTCGACTCGGTGATCGTGCGCTGGCCGAACAAGCGGAGCCAGACCCTGTATTCCCTTCCGGTCAATCAGGTCCATTCCATCGTCGAGACGGACCCGGCGGCCGTACCGGGCGAGCATGCTGCGGGAAAGCCGGACCTGATGCAGAATTTCCCGAACCCATTCTCGAAATCGAACAACAGGACGACCAGCATCGCGTACAATCTCCCCTCCGCGGCACATGTGAAACTCGAACTGTACGATCTCCGCGGCGCGCGCATTGCGACTCTCGTAGACGCCCGCCAGAACCCCGGGCTCCATTTCGTCGAGTGGGCCGGTACGGACGACAGCGGGAGGCATGTCGCGAGCGGGACGTACCGATACGTTCTGAGTGCAGACGGTACAGTCCTGACGCGCAGGCTGGTCGTACTGCGATGATTTCCCGCGCCCGCCGTCACGCTATCTCGGCGGGGCACGAGAGGGGTGGCATTGCATTCCCCCGGTAAGCAGAACAGGAGCGGCGTGCGTCTTTCCCATGTCATTCTTTCCGTCGCCGTTCTTCTCTGGTTGCACCCGCCGGAGTGCTCCGCCCAGGCGGAGCGGACGGGGACGATCCGTTTCGTCGTCGAACCCGCTGTCGGAATACCCGGCGACGAATTCACGCGCCTACAGACGGGGTATACGTATAACCCCTTCCTCACGGGTAGCGCCGAGTATTACCTGCGCGATGAGCTGGGTGTTCATGCCGCGCTGATCGGCGGAATTCTCCATAACTCCGCCGGGGACCTCATCGTCCGGAAGTACTACCGCCTCGACTATAACACGGTCAAGTACACGACCTTCCTCGCCGGCCTGCTCGCCGGCGCATCGTACTCCCTCCCCCCGTTGTACGGTATACGCCTGAGCCTTCTTGGGCGGGCTGGGTACGCCGTGTATTTCAACGAAACGCAATACGACGACCGCGCGGAGAATCTGAACAGCGGGACGCTGATCTTCGGGCCCGGCGCATCCGTGGAGTTCGCCCTGTCGAAATCGCTGAACGTTCGGATCGTGTACAACGGCTTCTTCACCAGGACGGATTTTCTCGACGGCGTAGGCTTCGGCGGGAGCAGGAACGACGGTTTCTCGCTCATCGCCGTCGGGTTCAGCTGGGCTGGACGCCGAGCGGAAGGGAAGTCCGGCGTGCGGGGGACCTCGCCCGTTTTCCCCACGAATGAACCTTCCGCTCCTTTCCCCGATGAGACAGGTGAAAATCCGGAGTCGGGCGATCGGGATGAATCGGCCCCCACTACTCCGTCTGAGGCCCATGGAGACCGTGAGATGGGGCGCATCTCGTCGACTCTCGCTGTGAGCGATTTCGAAAACCTGCCGGCGCTGCGCGGTGAACCGGAGGCTTTTCTTCTGACTGTGGAGAACCGTACCGGTAAGGAGATCCGTGCCGATGTCGGTTTTGAGATTTCGCGGGACGGCCGACCGATCGGCCGAAGTATGCGCAAGGTGAGGGTTCCGGACTCAGTGCGGGAATTCCATGCGCACGAGTTCCTCGATCTCGACGCGCTGGCAGCGAGTGCGGGAAGCAGGGACTCCATGCCGACGGGTATCTACGATGTGGAGGTGGAGATTCGACCCGAAGGCGGGGAAACGCCTTCCAGGATCCGCACCGCGCTCCAGCACATCGACTACCCTGCGGTGTTCGGGGCGGATGCCGAGAGAGTGCGGTACCTGGTGAGAACGGGGAAATCGCGGATCTCTTTGCAGCGGAACGGCGGTATCCTCTTCAACACCTTTCCCGCGCCGAATGCAGGGAGAGAAAGCGACGAGCGGACGGAAGGACTGGTCGATCGATCCTCTCGTGAGGCGGCCACCGTTCTCCCCCTTCATCTCCCCCAGGATCGGCGGGAGAGCTATATCGAAACGATGGTCCGGGAATCCTTCACCCGTGCGATGCTCATCACGAGCGCCGCCCAGCAGGTCGCCGGCCGTGACCCGGTGTCCGTCGTGGTTGCGGAGACCTATTTCCCTTACGACGAAGCGCAGATCACGGAGGAAGGCCGGCGGGTGCTCGACGGCGTCGCGCAGCTGCTCCACCAACACCCCGAAATTAAAATCGAAATCAGGGGCTTCGCCGACGAGGCGGGGGATGACGCGTACAATGTGTTGCTCTCGCAGCGGCGGGCCGACCGCGTGTACGAGTACCTCAACCGCCGTCAGATCCCCGACTCGCGCATTTACGCACGCGGCTTGGGACGCACTGTGCAGGACCCCTCAACGACGCGCGTGGCGGATCGCGCAGTCAATCGGCGCGTGCAGATCGTCGTCGGGGATCTGTCCCCGTAGCGTTTCTGCGCATTGCAGTGCGGGCTTCGCGGACGAACGACGCCGCCCTCCGGCCATCGACGGGGGCCGTCGTGACGCCGCCTTTCTTGATCGCCGTCCCGACGATAATCCCGTCGGCGTAGCGCAGGAGGAGAGCGGCGTTTCGGGCGTTCGCCCCGCTCCCCGCGAGAATCGGTACATCGACAGCCCGGCGCGCACTCTCGATGTCCGCCGTATCAGGGGGGATACCGGTTTCGGGTCCGGTAATGATCACGGCGTCCGCCCGGCCCCGAAAAACCGTCTCGCGGCATGCCGAGGCGAGGTCCATCGGCACCGGTGACCGGGCGTGCTTGACGAGCACATCGGCGAAGATGCGCACATCGGGCGCGAGGACGGCGCGGAGACGGAGAGTGCGGTCTGCGCCGCCTTCGATGATGCCCTGGTCGGTGACCATGACGCCGGTATGGACGTTGACCCGAATGAAGGACGCACCTGCAACGGCCGCGATGGAAAGAGCGGCTGCGGCATCATTCCGGAGAACCTGGATACCGAGAGGGAGGCGGCAAACGCGCCGGATCTCGCTGACGATGCGGGCCATTGCAGCGATCGTGACCGGGTCGACAGCCTCCTTCCGGAAAGGTGCGTCTCCGTAGTTTTCCACGAGAAGCGCATCGAACCCGGCCTCTTCCAGCGTGCCCGCATCGGTTACGGCGCGGTCGATGACCTCCTGCATCGAGCCCCCGAACGACGGCGAACCCGGCAGGGGGAGGAGATGGACCATACCGATGAGAGGGTATACAGCCGAGTGTCGAGGGTTTTTTCCCGCCATGGCGACACCGAGCGCGTGCCGGTTCGGCTCAGAGGTTGACGGATTCGCCGTGTGCTGCGGCCGAGGCTTCCATGAGCGCTTCCGAAAGCGTCGGGTGCGCATGCACGGTGCGGATGACGTCCCGAGCTGTGGCGCCGAGAGACCGGGCGAGAGCGGCTTCCGCGATCAGTTCCGTCGCGCCGTCGCCGATAATGTGAGCGCCGAGTAGACGGTCGCTCCCCGCATCGAACACCAGTTTCACGAACCCTTCCGTGTGGCCCGCGGCGACGGCCTTGCCCGATGCCGTGAACGGGAATTTCCCAATGCGCACCTCGTACCCTCTTTCCCGCGCCTGTTTTTCGGTGAGCCCGACGCTCGCTACCTGAGGGGTGCAATAGGTGCACCCCGGGATGTTGTCATAGTCGACCACCGCTTCGCGATGCCCAGTCATCGTTTCCACGCACGCAACGGCTTCGGCGGATGCGACGTGGGCAAGCCACGGAGGGCCGATGACATCGCCGATCGCGTACACGCGCGGATGGTCGGTCCTGTACGCTCGATCCACCGTAATGAAGCCGTCGCGGGTGCGGACGGGTGTCCCTTCCAGCCCGATCCCCTCGATATTCCCCCGGACCCCGATGGCCGTCAACGCGACGTCTGCCTCGATGGTCTCCTCGCCGTTACGCCCGGAGACACGGACACGAACGCCTGCACCATGGGACTCGATGCCTTCGACGCGTGTCCCCGTTTTCACCGTTATTTTCCGTTTGCGGAAACTGCGTTCCAACTCCGCGGAGATTTCCTCGTCCTCGATCGGGAGAAGGTGCCCGAGCATTTCGAGAATGGTGACACGTGTACCCAGCACGCTGTAGAAATATGCGAATTCGACGCCGATGGCACCCCCTCCGATGATGACCATGGATGAAGGGAGGGAAGAGAGTGCGAGCGCGTCGTACGGGGACAGGACTCGCTCCCCGTCGAACGGGGCCCCAGGGAGGACGCGGGGGCGTGCGCCTGTTGCGATGATGAGTTTCTCAGCGGACAGCGTGCGACTGAGC
>JARYLZ010000010.1 GCA_029907355.1 Bacteroidota bacterium
CCTGGAGACGGGCGCGACGTTCACGAAGGCCATCCGCATGTCGCTGGTCAAGTAAGCCTCACGCGTCGGCGAAACCTCGCTCGACAACCCATTCCGAACCGCGGGCCCGCCTATCCAGGCGGGCCCGTCTGTTTCCAGCGGCTTCGATCGACACGGACATATTCCATCGAGGCTGCGGATGACTATCCGAGAACATATTCCCGTTCAGCCGCTATCCGCTCTCAGCATGCCGTTTTCTGGCCAGGTGGTGTTCGGGGATAAGAAGGCCGAGATATGACGACTTGAACGCGTATCGTTCATTCGCTATACTTGAGCCGGGCAGCCCATTTCATCATCAGACAACAAGCAAGAACCGATGAAACACATTGCTTCCGTCCTGTTCGCCGTCGGATGCATTACGGCACTTCAATTCCCCGGCAAAACGTTCGCGCAATCCGCCGGCTGCGATATTCTCCTGGTGTCCGCAAGCAACGATAGCGTCGTGGTAAAAGCGGAGTTCTATACACCGGTCGGATACTCGTTCCGGCTCGAAGCCATCTACGTGACGCTCGCCTACGATCCGAGCACATTCAGGGTCCGTTCGAACAGCATCATGAACCACCAGTTCGCGTCTGCGGGATTCCAGCGCGATTCCGACCCGTTCCTCGACACGAACGGCGTCTACCCCGACCTCTGCATCTACGGCGAGTCCCACCCGAACTTCGGTTCCATTCCGTATCCGGCCAATTACCGCTGCAGGTTGTGTACCTTCACCTTCATTCCCCGTATCAGCGGACCCGGCAACACGTCTTTCTTGATTTACGGCAATGTTACAGCGCCTGCGTATTCGGGCTATTGGATCACCACCTCGTTCGACAACCAGGTATTCTCCCCCGCCAACGACCTCTACACGACATGGCCCGTGGAATGGACCGTTTTCAATGCCGTCCAGCAAGGCGATGCAGTCGCTCTCCGCTGGACGACGGCCTCGGAACGTGGGAACAGCGGCTTCCACGTGATGCGCAGACCGGCAGGGGATGAGCGGGAAGAGGCATGGGAAGCGATCGGCTTCGTTCAGGGGCGAGGCGACTCACCATCGGAAAGCCATTATCTGTTCCTCGACCGTACGATCGAACGAGACGGGTGGTACCAGTATCGCCTGCGGCAGGAAGATGTCGACGGCCGTTCGACGTGGTCCTCGGTGGCGACGGTGGAATTCCGGCGGGCGGTGGCTGGTTTCGCGATCGAGAACGCATACCCCAATCCGGTTTCCTCATGGGGAACTGCGACCTTCCGGTATTCCCTCCCCGAGAGGAGCAGGATTCGGGTAACTGTCAGCGATATCCTCGGACGGGAGGTCGCCGTCCTGGAGGAAGGCGCAGTCGATGCAGGGAACTACACCGCAACGTGGAAACCGGCCGGTCTCCCCGCGGGTCGTTACCTTGCGACACTCGTCGCGGAAACTGCAGAGGCCGGCCTCGTCGTCCGCAAATCCGTTTCCGTCACGGTCTCTCCGTAAAGCATCTGATCGACAGATCCCACCGCTCCCTTCGCAGAACAAGCGAAGGACTGCGCATGGAAAGAGGACGGCGGGTTCCTCGAGACAGCTCTATTCCGAGACTCCCAATAACCATTCTCGAGGGGGTATGTGATTACTGTGGCTGTTGCGTGGGCGTATGCAGCGCCGACGCCATCGAATTGCGCGCATCGAGCATCGAAATCGACGAAGAGCGCTGCACCCTCTGCATGAAGTGCGTGCATGCGTGTCCCCTCGGTGCTCTCCTATACCAAGGGACATTGAAGATCGAAGGGAAGCCGTGAACGACCGGTACGATGTCGTCGTCATCGGTGCTGGTCCCGCGGGATCGGTGGCTGCATTGGGGATCGCCCGGGAAGGGTTTTCGGTTCTGCTCCTGGAGAAAGACCCTCAGGTCGGTATTCCGGTACGCTGCGGCGAAGCCGTCAGCGCCCGGAGCCTCGAGGCTCTGACGGATGTCGATCCGCATTGGATCACCGCGACGATCCGGCGGTTCAG
The DNA here is from genome assembly GCA_029907355.1 of Bacteroidota bacterium. Lineage (GTDB taxonomy): Bacteria > Bacteroidota > Ignavibacteria > SZUA-365 > SZUA-365 > JARYLZ01. The sequence goes on from JARYLZ010000010.1 coordinate 2,015, forward strand.
ACTCGTCGCACCCTCCGGCGCGATGGTTGAACCGGACATTGGGGGGCACGGGTACATTCTCGACCGCGTGCGCTTCGACGGCGACCTTGCACGCGCGGCCGTCGACGCGGGGGCCGTGCTGTTGACGGACGCGTATGCCTACGGGCTCGTCACGGGGGCGAACGGCTTCGAAGGCGTCCTCTACGAGCACGAGGGTGAATGCCGTCGAGTATCGGCGCGCATCATCATAGGAGCGGATGGTGTCGAGTCCCGCGTCGGGCGGTGGGCAGGTATCGAGACGGCCGCCACGCTCCGCGACATGGAGTGCTGTACGCAAATGACCCTTTCGAACATCGATACTGCCCGGGATACATGCACCTTTTACTTCGGCTCCGCCATCGCCCCGGAAGGCTATCTCTGGGTTTTCCCCAAGGGCGATCGGCAGGCCAACGTGGGGATCGGCATCAGCGGAACCGCAGCGCAAAAACGACGCCCAATCTCTTTTCTCCGTGAGTTCGTCTCCTCGCATTTCCCGGGTGCGGTCGTGTCGCGCGTTGTCGCTGGCGGCGACCCCTGCGCGGAAACCCTGCGCAGGATCACGGCACAGAACGTCGTCCTTGTCGGCGACGCAGCACGCCAAGTGAATCCCCTCTCCGGCGGCGGGATCACGAGCGGGATGCAGGCTGCCGAAATGGCGGCACGTGCCGTGGTCCGCGCCCTTCGAGAAAAACGCCCGTCGCGTCTTTCCGAGTACCCACGCGAGTGGAGGCGCAAAATCGGGGCGAAGCACCGGACGTATTACCGGATGAAGGAAGTCGTGCGCCGTTTCCCCGACGCCGCGCTCGACGATATTGCAGAACGCGTCTTGCGCCTTCCCCCTGAAAAAAGGACCTTGTGGGGAGTGTTTAAAACAGCGCTCGTCCATCACCCCTCGCTCCTCTGGGAAATGGTGCGCACCTTCCACATTTCCCTTTCGGATTGAGCCCTGGGAATGTTCCTATGTCTTTATGAGCGACAGGATGAGCTCAAAAGGAGACACGAAAGGCGCCTTGTCCGCCCGGTTCCGAGTCGGACTCATCTCTGCATGGACGCTGGTCGTTTTTCCTCTCACTTTTCTCGGCTACGGGAGCGACCCCGATGCCTGGCTGGTCGCACGGGCTGCGCATGACATCGCAAAGACGCACACGTACGTAGCTTCCCGGTCCACGGGCTTCCCTCTCTTCGAGATCCTCGAAGCGCCGCTCGTGTCGTCGGGCGGGTGGATGCTCGCGAACCTGCTCCCCCTCGTTTCCGGGATCGCCGGCCTGTGCGCATTATTCCGGATGGCACGCAACGGCATCATGCACGCACCGCGGGTTACCATAGCCGTTTTCGCGTTTCTGCCCGTCATCGTTAAAAACGCTTCATCGACGATGGATTACATGCCCGGCCTCGCCCTCCTGCTCTGGGCGATGGCGACACTCGGAGAGAAACGTAGGCTGCTGCCCGCGGTATTCCTCGGTCTCGCAGCAGGGTTTCGACCGACCAATGCGCTTTTTCTCATCCCATGTCTCCTCGCATTACGGGCTGAGGAACGCCCCGGCCGGGAAATGTTCCGCTTCGCCGCCGTAACGTTCGTTACCTCTTGCGTTTCCTTCTCACCCGCTCTGCTCACCATCGGCATTCGAGGCTCGTATGCCGTCATGCATTTCGACATTCTCACGCGGACGATGATCGGAGCATACAACGCCGCGGCGCTGTTCGGCGTGCAAGGGTGGTGCGCCATCGCGTGTGCAATTCTCCTCGCGGGGATGAATCCCCGCTTGCGGGTGCATCCCATTCCCCCACGGTCGTTCCTCGTGCTCCACATTTCCGTTATCGTCCTATGGGCGATCCTGTTCGCTCTTCTCCCCGACGAACCCGAATACCTCCTGCCGACCGTCCCTTCGGTCATGCTCCTGCTCGACAGGATTCTCTCGAAGCGCGCATGGGTCATCGTGTCGTTGTTTCTCCTTTCCTACCATTTCTTCCGCATCGAGACGGCGGGGGGGGAAAGCGGTGAGAGGACGTTCACCGTCGCGATACGTCCGGGGCGGACGATCGCGGATGTACAGGACAGGGTATTCAAACTCTCGGTGCGTGATGCGGCAGTCGAAGCGCACGTCGAGAGACCGACCGTTTTGATGTACGGTTCGCTGTGGATTCCGACTCTCCACCACACGTGGTCGTTCGACACGATGCGCGGTATGTGGGCCCGTCGCGATCGCCGTCTCTTCATCGCGGAAAAAATCCTCGAGGAAAAACGGTTGAGGAGGCTGAGAGACGAAGGCTTCCGCCTTGTCGTCTGGAAAAGCGACAAGTGGGAATACACCCGGAGCGGCCACCCCACATGGAGGGAGTACGTCGATGTCGTGGATGATCTCGAAACATTCTTCGGGCGCAAACTTCGAGGGAAACCTCTCACCCTCCATTGAGGGTTGCTATATAGGAGGCTGTTTGCCGCCTGCGCCCCTGAAGCGGTATATTTCACGATCCGAGGGTATCGGGACGGTTTCGTGAGTGATTCGGCACCCCGCAGGCGAGCACCCGCACAGTATGCGCGTGCCATATTCAGCCAATCCCCTAAAGCACGGAACAGCGCTTTTCCCGACGAGCAATCGCGAAAGGTTGTCGCACTTCCCCGCCCCTCTTTTCGGGAGATCAAACCCGATAGAGGAGAACGTCGGATTCCGGAGAGGGATGGCGCCATGAAACGCACCAGTATGACACAGCAGGAAAACGAATTCGAAACACGTTTCGCACCTTTCCGTGAACGCATGGAAAGGTCCGGAGCACCCCCGCTTGCGATCTATTCCTTCCGGAGGAGTTACGCCGCACTCTGCTACGGCACAGCAGGGCCAATCCCATCCTCGAGGATCCGACCTGTCGTTGCCCTCCCTTCCCTCGAGGATATCACGGCCTATGCCGACCGGGGGCGCAAGCTGCTCGAACGCGTGGTCATCGTCAAACTCAACGGGGGACTCGGAACGGGAATGGGGCTCGAATGCGCCAAGAGCCTCATCGAAGTGAAGAACGGTCTGACATTCATCGATATCGTCGCCCTTCAATGCCGGGCGCTCCGCGAACGGAGCGGCATTGCTATTCCTCTCGTCTTCATGAACAGCTTCCGGACGGACGCCGAGACGCTCAAAGCCCTCGAGCAGTACGGGGATGTTGCGGGAGATTTTCCTCTATCCTTTCTCCAGCACAGGGTCCCGAAAGTCTCCGCACGCGACCTCACACCGGCCATCAACCCCGCCGATCCGGCGCTCGAATGGTGTCCCCCAGGACATGGGGACTTCTTCACCGCTGTCCAAACCTCCGGCCTCCTCGAAATATGGCTCGGGCACGGGTACCGATACCTATTCGTTTCGAACGTGGACAATCTCGGCGCGGTTTTCGACCCGTCCATCGTCGGGTACATGGACCAAGAAGGTATCGAATTCCTCATGGAAGTCACAGACCGCACAGAGGCGGACCGTAAGGGGGGACATATCGCCGTAGCGGAAGACGAGCGACTTCTCCTTCGTGAAGCAGCCCAATGCCCTCCGGAAGAGCGTTGCGAGTTCGAGGACATCGAACGATTCAAGTATTTCAACACGAACAATATTTGGATCGATCTCGCTGCCCTCCGTTCCCTGCTCGCCTCGCATGGCGGGATTCTCCCGTTGCCCGTCATGGCTAACCGAAAAACCTTAGACCCGCGCGACCCCGCCAGTGCCGAAGTCTACCAACTCGAAACCGCCGTCGGGGCCGCCATCACGCTCTTCGACCGAGCGGCCGCTCTGCGAGTCCCACGAATGCGATTCGCCCCCGTCAAGACGACGGACGACCTCGTCGCCGTGCGTTCCGATGCCTACCTTCTCACCGAGGATTTCCGCATCATCTTACACCCCGACCGCAAGCTGCGCGCACCGATCGTGCACCTCGACCCGGTGCATTACCGGTTCCTCGAACAGATCCGGGAACACTTCCCCGACGGGCCGCCATCCCTGCTTCGATGCACGTCGCTGAGAGTAGAAGGCGATGTCGTGTTCGGGGGAAATGTCCGCATCGTCGGGACGGTTCACCTTCGCGCACCGGAGGGGGAACGGCTCGTCATCCCTGGAGGGACGGTACTCGAGCAATGATGAGGACCCCGATGTAATCCTTTTCCTATCTTCCTTACCCCTGAAGACACGACCTTCGTCTCGGCGAACGAAGAGCGAGAGGAAACAGGAAGACTCCTTCCTTCCACGACACGACAGATGAACGAAGACGGTACACGACCCCCCGGGAGCGAACCGGGTAGCACAGGCGGCGAGGCGACTCGACCGCGGTTCGTGGGGCGCCCGCATCGAAGGTACGTCCGGCGACGTGTCATCCCCTTTTCGACCATGTCTATCGTGGCTTCCGTCGCGGGCTTCATCGCGGTGATCTGTGGGGTTTTCGTTTACACGTATTTCGCCGAAAACGCCGATGTCCGCCTTTCACTCGACGGCGGGTGGGAGGCGGTCCACGTCGTCGCCTGGTCGCGGGATGCATCGATCATCGCGGCCGTTGGAACCCCTGCCGGAGGCTCCGAAGATGCATCCAGCGCAGTGGTCTGGTCCGCCCATACCGGTCGGGTGTTGTTTCGTCCCGCACAGGGGAAAGGAAATGTCGAGGCCATCGCCATCGCCCCGGACAACCGGAACGTCGCCTACATCGTTTCCGAAAACGGGGCCGTCGATGTAAGGAAACTCGTCACGGCAAGACTCCCGCAAGGGGAAGTCGAGAGCGAGGATACCCTCCACTGCGGTTTCGTCAGCAGTCTCATGTACTCACCGAAAGGTTCCCGCATTGCCGTGATAAGCGACAGGATCCTCATCTGGGACACGGACCAACGGAAGGTATCCGACTCGCTGGACATCGAGAGAATATGCTTCGTTTTTTCAGCCCGTTTCGTTGCGGAAAACCGCCTCTTGGTGACGTGTGTTTCCAACGACACCCTCTTCATCCAGGAAGTCGGCCCCGGTCGAACGCACGCTTTCCCCGTGCCGGCTTCACCTATCGCCGGCATGCCCGTGTTCTCGCCGAATGGTATGTACCTCGCCTATGCGACAGTCAACACCCTTTTCGTGCGCTCGACAACGGAATTCGAACCCTTCTCCTCATTCCCGGCTTTATCCCATGAGCAGAGATTGCTCTCTGTCTCGAACGATGGATCAGGGGTCCTGCTCTACGACACGATCGGCACGGTCTTTTTCATTTCCCGCACGAGCGGTCGATCGGACACTGCAGCGAAGGGGAATCGCGTCGTGCTGCGGGAAGCGGTGGCTGCAGCGGGCGGGCCGGGCTCTATCGCCTCGTCACCGGATGGGAGGCAGGTCGCAGTCCCGCAACCGGATAAGGGTCTGCTGCTGCTGTTCGATGCCTCAACGGGGAAAAAAATTGCGGAAATCCATCACCGCGAAAGCGTGTTTCACGGACCGGAATTCTACACGTTTCAATTCACACCCGACGGCTCCTGCACGACGATGCGCAAGCGAATCCACGTGTGGAAACGGTATTAAGCGGCAATCCCGATATCTGAAGCTCAGACAGGAAAAGAGAAGCCCTATCGAGCGCTCAGCCGCCTAAGGGAGAATCTAAGCGAGGGGTGAACGGGATGTTTCGTTCAATGTACCTTCCATTCCACGCTCTGAATGCGGAAACAATGCCTGATAAACAATCAAGAAAAAAGACCGACAACTTTCGAAAAAAACAGAGAAAACCCCATAAGCCACAATTGTTGTATGGGAAATGCATTGTCGAAAAAAGACTCCATGAAGCATGTCAGGCACTGTCAGTCTAACAATCACGAACAGCGGTGAATCCGGCGTTCCCGACACATGAAAGCCGGTTCCCTTCGGGCGAAAAGGTTAGCTTTCGAGCGGTGCATCCTCCAAAGAACATGCACATAGGGTTCAAGGCAATCGATGTAAACCTTTCCCCCTGCGAATGTGTACATCGTATCGGTTTCGAAACGCTTCGCCGAACTACCCTTTGCCCTCGCCGATCAGGGGGTAACCTCCGCTCATCGGTCTCGTCGGTGATGAGGCGCATCATACCATTGCGAATACTCCCAGCTTGCCTTTTTTCGAAATGCGCACGAAAACCCTCCAATTTCCACATCACATGCCGAAATGATATTTTTTCTCTGTGAGGAACGCGTAAGAGACGCGTGGAAATGTCCAGGAAACCGATATGAGAGTTTGCGTTGGTTCACACAGGTCTCCCTTGCCCATCTCTTCGGACGAAAGCGCGACATGGCGGGTCATCCCTCTCCGAAACGGGCCGGAGTGGAATCACGACCGATGGAATCGCTCATTCTTCGCATCCCACGCCCTTTTGTGTATTGCGGTCACCGTGAGCGTTCTCGACATGATCCCCGGTACTTCTTCCTCCGCTTGAGCTTTGCGATAGGCCGAGGGTAAAGCAACGACGCTTTCCCCACGAACAATCCGTAGCGTCCACACCCCTCTTGAAAAGAAATCGGATATTTCAAATCACGATAAAGCAGCTGGACCGTGAGGATGAAGTTTTTCACACGCGCAGGAGTGAGATACTCGAGGCATTCATCGATCATCATCATGGAGTGCACCGATCTATGAGCCACCACAGAGAGCGGATCGCCACGAGCGACGCCCCCGCAGCCCTCGGCCCATACAGCCAGGGAATCGCCGCGAAAGGCATGGTGTTCGTGTCAGGTCAGCTCGGCATCGACCCGAAGACCGGGAAAATCGTCGAAGGCGGTATCGGCGCCCAGACGCGCAGATCCCTGGAAAACATCGGGGCGATCCTGAAGGAAGCAGGGTGCGGCTTCGACGACATTGTCGCATGCACCGTGTTTCTTCGCGACTTGAAAGAATTCCCGGCGATGAACGAAATGTACGGATCGTTTTTCAGTGGGACAGCCCCGAGTCGAGCCCTCGCCGAGGTTTCGAGGCTCCCTCTCGACGCAGCGGTCGAAATCAGTTGCATCGCCGTCAAGGTATAATGGGCCGGTCACGAGACGGGAACTGCGACATGCGCACTTTCCTGTGCGGGTTTCTCCTTCTCATGATCGTCCCCGCACCGCGCGGAGTGAAGGGGCAGGAACACAACCGCGCCATCCATACCCCGAATGCGCCGGCGGCTATCGGGCCATACAGCCAGGCGGTGATCTCCGGGAACACGGTGTTCGTCTCCGGTCAGCTCGGGGTGGACCCGCATACCGGTATGTTTGTCGAAGGTGGCGTACGCGAACAGACTGCGCGAGCCATCGATAACATCGCCGCCGTGCTCGAAGCGGCCGGGACAAATCTCGAGCACGTGGTTTCGTGTACGGTTTTCCTCGCGGATATGAACGATTTTCCCGCGATGAACGAAGTCTATGGAAACCGTTTCCGTGAACCGTACCCGGCGCGTGCAACCATCCAGGCTGCACGTCTACCGAAAAACGCGCTCGTGGAAATATCCTGCATCGCCGTGCTCCCGTAGCATTGTTCGCGAGAGGGATGCCCCTTCGCCGAACTAGGCCTATTCATCGGTAGAGAACACGAACAGAAGAACCGTGTTTCCCGTAGAGCGGTTGGGATGATGCTTCTCGACAACTTCCATATGGATTACGGGCATATACCATGACGTTCATCGTGTTACACCCGAGCGAGATGTTTCACGTTACCGGAATGGAACCATGATGAAAGGAATCATGCGCGCGGCGTTTCTCGGCATCGCCTTTCTCCTTTTCACGATCGGCCGAGCGTTTTCCCAAAAACAGGAAACGCGCGCCCTCATCGTCCTCACCAGTACGAGTACGATGATCGGTGCGAACAGCCGGACAGGTTACCGACTGAAGGATGCCATTCACCCCTACTACATCTTCCTGCAAGCGGGATTCACCGTCGAATTCGCGAGCCCGGAGGGAGGGCGTCCGCCGCTCGAGCCGGGGAGTATCGACTCGACCGATGCATGGACCAGATTCTTCTTCACCGATACCCTGCTTCAAGGACTCCTCTCACGGACTATTCCGTCCAGGGCTCTGGACCCCGAACGGTACGATATCGTCCTCTTTGCGGGCGGGCACGGCGCGTTGTGGGATTTTCTCGCCGACACGAATCTCCATTCGCTCACAGCCCGTATATTCGGGAAGCGTGGAATCGTCGCCGCCGTGGGGCAAGGCGCCGCAGTCCTGCTCAACACAAAGCTCAGCGACGGGAATTACATCTACGTCGGCAGCCGCCTGACCGCCTCGTCCGATGAAGAAGAAGAGCGGGAAGGTGTCCTCTTCAATCTCCCGTACATGCTGGAAACCGCACTGCGACGCGGGGGGGGTATCTATTTCAAGGCGCCCCCCTTCACTCCGAATGTCATCCCGGAGCACCGTCTCATCACGGGACAGAACTCCGCCTCCGCGCTCGGCGTCGCCAAAGCGGTCGTCGAGACATGGAAACGGCTCCGGACGGAGAAATGAGCTCCCTCCATAGGACAAGAGGTGAAACCGTCCGACGATCTCATGACGCTGGCGGTAGAACGAAAGGCGCCCCGGCCGATCGCCTACAGGATGGCAATATATCGCGCATTCCCTTCGTCCGGGGCTTTCATCGAGAGGAACAACGCCGTACCTGTCGCGGCGGGGGAACCCACCCAATTACCTCTGTGAACGACGAGGGGGAGAGAGTCGGTTTTGACTGACACGGAGAAAGCGAACGTCTCCACCGCTGAACTCTTGGCGCGAATGATCTCCGTTGCCCTCGTCCCCCCGACGTGGGCGGCGCTCGGGTTCGCAGGTCTCGTCGCCGCCTATGAAAGCGGGTCGTTTCAAAGGAAACTGCTCCTATGGCTCATTGCGACCGGCTTCAACGGTCTCTGCCAGATCGTTTTCGTGCTGTACTTGAAAACGAGGAACCGTGTCACGGCGTACGATATCCCGAAACGTCGGCAGCGCACCGGACCGTACGTGTTTTCCGTCGTTCTCTCTCTCGTCGGCCTTCTGGTTCTCGCTTCCCTCGACGCCTCGGCCTGGGTCCTCGGTCTCACGTGGTGCTACGCCGTGAACACCGGCATGCTCGCGGTCGTCAACCGTTTCTGGAAAATGAGCGCCCACATGATGGGGATGATGGGACCTCTCACCGCTCTCTTCCCGACCGTCGGTTCGTGGATGTTCGCCGCCCTCCCGATCGCCATCTTGCTCGGCTGGTCGAGGTTGCGCCTCAAGGCACACACACCGGCACAGGTCGTCGCCGGCGGGCTCGCGGGCATTCTCCTTACCGCCGCCCAACTCCATCTCTGGTTCGTCTACGGCCAGCAATGGCAGCACATCATCCGCTGAAGCACGACCCAGCCGTATCTATCGTCCGGCACGGGGAAAAGCCGTAGATTTCGTGTCGGAACGAACGCTGAAGCCTCGCCGAGAGAACCATGATCCAGGCCGTCCTCTTCGACCTCGACGGTGTCATCGCCGATACGCTCCATTACCATTACCTGGCATGGGCGCACATGTTCGAGAAACTCGGCGGCACGATTTCGAAGGAGTCCGTTTTCCTGCATGAAGGCCGTACGTCACGGGAAATCCTCCCGATTTTCCTCCGTGAAGCGGGCGTGACGTTAGAAAACGGCGCTCATGAAGAGTTCATCGAGAGGAAGAGGCGTTACTACAGAAGCATCGTCCGCATCCGCTACTTCCCCTATGCGTTCGAGACGGTGGAAGAAATAAGGCGGCGCGGTTTTCGGACGGCCCTCGTTACAGCCTCCAGCCGCCGGAACATGGAGAAATCCATCGACCCGGACCGCCGAAGCCTGTTCGACGCCATCGTCACCGGTGACGACGTCTCGCAAGCTAAGCCGTCTCCGGAACCCTATCTCGCAGCGGCACGGCAAGTCGGCGTCCCGCCCGCGAACTGCCTCGTTGTGGAGAATGCCCCGCTCGGTATCGCGTCGGCGCGGAACGCAGGGATGACCTGTGTGGCGGTGGTCACGACGCTCCCCATCGAGCATCTCCGCGAGGCGGATATCGTCATCGGTGAGATCCGCGACCTTCTCGAACTCCCCCCTCTCATCGCACGCCGCACTTCACACGGTACACCGTAACCATCTTTCGCGCAGGACAAGTATCCATGAAACACATTTCTCTGGTGGTCCTCTTAGCGACGCTTCTCTTCCTGCCGGCATTCGGGCAGGATTTCGTGCCCATCCAATTCGAAGAGTACAAACTCTCAAACGGGTTGACCGTTATCCTCCACGTCGACAGAACCGCACCGACTGCCATGACGTACATCGTCTACCGCGTCGGCTCGAAGGACGAAGTCCCCGGACGCACGGGGTTCGCACACTTTTTCGAGCATTTGATGTTCGAAGGGTCTGCCCATATCGGGCGCGGGGAAGTCGACAAGCTCATCTCGGCGGCAGGCGGCATCAACAACGCGTCGACGAGCAACGACCGAACGGATTATTTCTTCAAGGTCCCCGCCAACCAGCTGGAACTTGCACTCTGGATCGAGTCGGACCGCCTCCTCTCGCTGAACATCGACTCGCTCGGCATCGAGACCCAGCGAAAAGTCGTCAAGGAGGAACTCAAGCAGCGTTACGAAGGGAAACCGTACGCAACGCTCCAGGAGAACCTCTTCCGTCAGACATTCGCAGGGACACCGTACGAGTGGACGCCCATCGGCAACCCCGACGATATCAACCGCGCGACGCGTAAGGAATTCCTCGCCTTCCACCGGAAATACTACCTGCCGAACAACGCCTGCCTCGCCGTCGGCGGCGATATCGACGTCGAGCAAACGAAACGATGGATCGAGAAATATTTCGGACCCATCCCCGCAGGCCCGCCCCCCCCCCGCGCCGCCGTGAAGATCACCGAGCCGACACAGGAGACCTTCCTGCGCGTCGAGGAGAAAACCACGCCGCTCCCGGCGCTCATCGAGTCCTACCTCACTGTTGACCAGCGGCACCCCGATGCGTACGCGCTGGAGTTCCTCGGCGCGGCGCTCTCGACGGGACGGAGTTCGCGGCTTTACCGTCGTCTCGTGGACCAGGACCAGACAGCGATCATGGCGGGGAGCTTCCCCTTCACGCTCGACCAGGCGGGCATGTTCGCGTTCTTCGTCATCGCGAACCGCGGCGTCGACATCGAGACCATCCGCAAAGCCGTGCACGAGGAGATCGAGCGCATCCAAAAGGAAGGAATTTCGGATGAAGAGTTCCGAAAACTCCGGAACACGAAGGAAACGGAATTCATCCGCGGCCTGACGAGGCTGGACGGCAAACTCTCCAGTCTGGCTTACTACGCGCTTTTCCATGGGAACGCCAACCTCGTCAACGAAGAGTTCCAGCGTTTCATGGCCGTGACGGCCGATGACGTCCGGCGCGTCGCGGCCACTTACCTCCGGCCGAACCGCCGGAATACCATCATCTACCCTGTCCCCGAAAACCCCTCCCGGTAAGCCGAGACAGGCAAGACAGGATCGAACGTCATGAACACACCTCGCATCTTCGCCGTCCTTCTCCTCGCGTGCATCGCCCTCCCCTCCCCCGCTCAGCTCGACCGGAGCAAGAGGCCGGAACCGGGTCCGCCCCCGAAAATTTCCTTCCCTGCCTACGAGGAGCACGTGCTCCCGAACGGTCTGCGCGTCTTCACCGTCGAGGATCACAAGCAACCCCTCGTGACGTTCCGACTCATGATCAAGTCCGGGATGGAATACGACGGTGCCGGGAAGAGCGGAATCGCCACGTTCACGGCAGACCTTTTGACGAAAGGGACGGAAAGCAGGACCTCCCTTGCGTTCGCCGAAGAAGCCGATGCCTGCGGGATCACCATCGACGTCTCGGCAGCGGATGACTACGTATCCGTCACGGCATCCGGGTTGAAAAAGCACATGCAGCGCATGCTCGAACTGCTGGCCGACGCGATCCTCCATCCGGTCTTCCCGCCGGAGGAGATCGAGAAGCTCCGCACGCAAACGCTGTCCAACCTCGCGGTGGAAAGGAAACAACCGACGGAGATTTCCACCCGACTGGAAATCACCGTCGGTTTCAACGACCACCCCTACGCGAACTTCCCGACCGAGAAGAGCGTCTCCGCTATCACGCGCGATGATATCGTCGCTTTCCACCGGCAACACTTCCTTCCCAATAACGCTTCCCTCGCCGTTGTCGGGGACGTCACGCCGAAGGAAGCCGCCGCGGCGATCGCGAAGCATTTCGGGGCGTGGAAAAAAGGGATGGTCCCGCATGCAGACTTCCCCTTGCCGAAACCCATACGCGGAACCTCGGTACACCTCGTCGACCTCGGTTCGACGCAAACCCAAACGGCGCTGTGCATCGTCGCCACCGGCATGAAACGGAACAACCCAGACTGGCGCCGGTTCCTCGTCCTCAACTCCATTCTCGGCGGGGGCTCGAGCGGAAGGTTCTACAACAATCTTCGGGAAAAGCACGGTTTCACCTACGGCGCATACTCGCGACCCGACGGGCGCCGTCAGGCGGGTCTCTGGTCGATCAGCACCGAAGTGCGCCGTGTCGCGACGGATTCCGCCGTCCGTGAAATTCTCTCGGAAATCCGTCGCATCAACGAGGACGAACCGCCGGCCGAAGAACTTGAGATGCACAAGCAGTACCTGGTCGGGACGTTTCTCCTCAGCCTCGAGAACCCCTCGGTCACCGCAGCGCGGGTTCAGGACATCGACCTTTACGGACTGCCGAAAGACTATTACCGGACCTTCGCATCCGTCATCTCGGGCACGACCGCCGCGGATATTCGACGGCTCGCCCGAATGTACATTCCGCCGGATCACCTCGCCGTCACGGCGGTCGGCGACGCTTCCTCCATCATCGACGGGCTTCGAACTTTCGGTCCCGTCACGATGTACGACCCCGACATGGAACGGCTGGAAGGTGCGGGCCCCGAAACGCCGGATATCGACGCGGCGGAACTCCTCACCAAAAACATCGAAGCGCAAGGCGGGAGGGAAAAGCTCCTCTCCATCCGAGATCGGACGGTCGAGGGGAAAGTGACCCTCAACTTCGGAGGACAGGAAATCGAGGGTTCGATGGTGGAAATCAAGAAAGCTCCGAACAAGAGTTACCAGAGGATATCCATGATGCTGATGGGACAGGTCATGGAGCAGGAAAAGTGGAACGACGGCTCAACGGTCGTCACGAGAAACCCTATGCAACAAACTCCCGTGACGCTCGAGGGGGACGAACTCTTGCAGGAACTGGAGCAGGACCAGTTCAACGAGTTCCTCCGCCTCGACGAGCTCGGGTACGCCGCAACGGTCAAGGCGAAAAAAACCGTCGGCGACCGGAAGGTTTACGTGCTCGAGGTCATGAAGAAATACGGCAAGAGCGTGTATCTCATCGACGCGCAAACATGGCTGCTTGCGGGCGAGGAGACGACGCGGGAAACACCCGAGGGACCGTCGACCGCGACAGTGTTCTACGACGACTATCGCCCTGTGGACGGTGTTCCAGTCCCGCATCTGATCCGCGTCGAAGGCGGCCCGATGAAAATGACGGTGCGCGTGACTTCGGTCAAGCAAAACACCGGTGTGCCGGACGGAACGTTCCGCCCGTGACGGCGGCGGCGAAGGACCGGTGGCTCTGTGCCCCGAGTGGTCCCTCTTCCGACACCGCTATGACCCCTTGTGGGAATCGTCTATCAGTCGGCGGAGATCGACGATACGCGGGATCCACCGATCCTGCATCTCCGGGTGGCGGGCACAGAGCGTAAGGAAGACTTCCACCGCCTCCTCGTACCGGCCCTGTCCGATATAAATCTCCGCCAGCGTTTCCGTGGCGGGGCGATGATGGAAATCGATATCGGGCGGTGCCTCGCCTTGCGCCGCAACAGAACCTTCCTCCGGAATGAGCGGTATGTGGGCCGTTTCCAGCTCGCGTACCAGTCTCTCGAGCTTGTCCTCCTCCGCAGGGCGTGTCCCGTCCGGTGCGGCCGAAGGGGAAACGGTTATGGCAGGCGGTTGCGTTTTTTCCTTTTGCGATGCCGAGGGCGAAAATCCGGGAATCAGGTCCTCTCTTCTGCTCGCACGGAATCGCTCCCTGGGGGCGAAGTGCGTATCGGCTGCACCCCGCGCCCGAAAGCCCGCGGTCGGGGCGAGAGGGGGGCGCGATTTCTCGAGCTCGACGATCGCTGCGCGCAACGCGTCGGCGGCGGGACAGTCGGGAACGAGTTCCTCCACCACGTCCAACGCTGCCCGAGCATCCCCATACCGGCGGACCGCAGCAAGCGCACGTGCCCTCACCATATGGGCAGTCGGATACCACGGGTAATAGCGCAGTCCTCGTTCGAGGATGCCAAGCGCTTCGTCCACACGGCCGTCCTGGAGCAGTAGGTTCCCCAGACGCGCGAACACGGGAGACGTCGGGTCCACCGTGATGCGGGTCCGCAGGGCTTCGCCTTCCCCCGCCTCTCCCGATTGTTTGGAATGAGTCACGCGACGGCCGTCAATGATGTGTTCCGCGAAAGTTTCAGGATATCCGCACGAGGGAACGCCGCCCCTGCATGCGCCGGAATACGGTCAGGCCGATAGAGGTTCTTCGCTGAAACGAGACGAGGTCAGGCACGCCGGACGGGAACGGCATGCTGGATCGACATGAACCCCACGAGACCGAATCCCATGAAGAACAGGAGCTGGAACGGAAGCGCTGCGATCTCGAGGAAGTACAGGGAGGCGGATACGCCCACCAGGCAGTAGACGGCCAGGAGGAGTTCGATGAAAACGCTGAGGGAAAATTTCCGTCCGGCCGTGCGGTACTTTTTCTGGCGCCAGCTGTCCTTCTCGGACTCGATGCGGTACTTCGGCGTGCGCACGAAGGCACTCTTCTTATTGAGGAGTCCTTCGATCACGGCTCGCGTGTTGTTGACGGAGAACCCCATACTGCCCGCCATGAAGAGCGGGAAGAGGAAGATGCGCCTCTTCCAATCGGGGTAGACGTCTTTCTGGGAGAACAAGTAGAACAGGAAAGTGCTGATGAACGCCAGCACGAATATGGACATGAATGCAAAGAAGGTGTTGTACGCCTCGTTCTGCTTGATGAAAACGAGAGGGACATTGAGCAGACCCGTCAGGAGAATGAACGGGAAGACGAGATTGTTCGTCAAGTGAAGCGTCGATTGCAGTTTCACGCGGAGCGGGAGATGCGCTTTCCAAACGAGCGGGAGGATTTTTTTGGACGTCTCGATCGCTCCCTTCGTCCAGCGGAATTGCTGGGATTTCAACGCGTTGATTTCGGAGGGAAGCTCGGCCGGGGAGGTGAAATCGTTGAGGAAGACGAATTTCCAGCCTTTCAGTTGCGCACGGTAACTCAGGTCTAAATCCTCGGTGAGCGTGTCGTCGTGCCAGTTCCCCGCATCCTCGATGCAGGAGCGTCTCCAGATGCCCGCAGTCCCGTTGAAGTTGATGAAGAACCCGGCTTTGTTACGCACCTGTTGTTCGATGACGAAATGCCCGTCGAGGGCAATGGCCTGTGCCCGTGTCAGGAACGAGTATTCCGTGTTGAGGTGTTCCCAGCGGGTCTGGACCATACCGATGCGGTCGTTCACGAAATGACGGAGGGTCACTTGCAGGAAATCCGCGCGGGGAACGAAATCGGCATCGAAGATCGCGATGAACTCTCCCTTGGCGAGTTCCAGACCGTAGCGCAAGGCTCCTGCTTTGAACCCCTTCCTGTTCCCCCGCCGGATATGGGAGATATCGAACCCCTCCTTCCGCTTCCTCTCGACGATGCTCGCAGCGAGTTCGACGGTCTCGTCCGTTGAATCGTCCAGCACCTGGATCTCCAATTTGTCTTTCGGATAATCCAGCCTGCAAACCGATTCGATCAGACGTTCCACGACGTAGTACTCGTTATACACCGGCAGTTGGACGGTAACCATGGGAGGAGAATCCAGCGACGGTTTCTTCTCCGGGACCCGGTGCCTGTTCTTGAAGTAATAATACACCATCACGAAACCGTGTGATCCGAACAGGAGAAGAATGGTCAGGGAAAAGACGTACGCACCCAGTATAACATTTTCCATAATCGCGGTTACACCTCTGACCTTGTTGAAGTCGTTGGACGTGCCGAATCACCACCCGGAAATCGTTTCGAGGAGGATGTCGTCCGTCACCTTCTCGAGTGCTTTCGCCAAGCCGGCTTCGCGTTCGGAAATCCCTCCCGAAGGCGCGTAATCCCCGGTTGCGGTAAAGGTTTTTTTCCACACCTGCTTTCCCTTCACCCGGTCCATGAGGGTCACGGAAAGGTGAAGGGTGACCTGCAGGCGGGCTGCCTGCGTGCCTTGTGCCACCGCGATAGGCTGGTCCGCTTCGACCGCCGTGATGGTCCCCAGCATTTCCACAGCCGCCGTCGAACCGTCACGCAAGGGAAGCGTGTTGTCCCGCTGGAATTTTTCGATGAGCATGTTGGTGACCTTCTCCCGAAGAGCAGGCTGACCGTACCCGCTCTCGTCCTCGAACAGAGTGATGGAAATCGAAGTCCAATGCTGGGGGACTGTAGCTCCGGAGAAGGAATAGCAATGGATACAGGACAAACATCCGATCGCAGCACAGCAAACATACAAGGAAATTCGCAATGGAATCAAGTTGCTCATGACAAACCGAACTCCCGGATTTTCCGGTAGAGGGTCCGTTCGCTGATATCGAGCGCTCTCGCCGCCATCCGGCGATTTCCGTTAAATTTTGCTAAAACACGGCTTATCAGAACTTTTTCCATCTCCTCGAGTGTCATGGAATCATCGAATTCCGGGACTGGTTTTTCCGCGATCTCCCGGTTGCCGGATGGGGGAAGAGCACGGGGAGAATACATGACGACGGGGAGAAGAAGCTTTTTTATCTCCTCGATGCCTGTACGGAGTTCCCAGAGAGCTCGGAAGATCAATTCTCGTTCGGCCTGCTCGGGCGTCTTTCCCAGGGCGATAGGGAGGGGACGGTTCGATTCGCCCGGCTCGAGGGGCGGAAGATAGCGGTATATCACGGCTGCATCGACGAGCTTGTCCCGCTCCAACACAAACAGACTCTCGATGAGGTTGCGAAGCTCCCGGACATTCCCCGGCCATGAATGATTCTCGAGCGCGGAAAGGGCGTCTTCCGACAACCGGATGGCGTTCGACGGGTCCTTCCGTCGTCCCTCTTCAAGGAAAGCCTCGACGAGGAGCCGGATATCGGAGCGGCGTTCCCGAAGGGGGGGGATGCGAATGTTGACGGAGCGCAGCCGGTAGTAAAGGTCTTGGCGAAAACGGCGGGCGCGGACCTCCTGCTCGAGGTCCTTGTTCGTCGCAGCGATGACCCGCACGTCCGTCCTGCGCTGCTCGGACGAACCGACACGCATGAACTCCCCTGTCTCCAGGATTCTCAGGAGTTTCACCTGCGTCGAGATGGGCGTGTCGCCGATCTCGTCGAGGAAAATCGTCCCGCCGTCGGCGATCTCGAAATATCCTTTGCGCGATTCTACGGCACCGGTGAATGCCCCTTTCTCATGGCCGAAGAGTTCGCTCTCGAGGATCCCTTCGGGGATCGCACCGCAGTTGACGGCGACGAAACGGCGGCCCGCCCTCTTGCTCGCCTTGTGAATGGCACGCGCGATGACCTCCTTCCCGGTCCCGCTCTCCCCGGTGATCAGGACGGTGATATCCGTCGGCGCGACCTGGCGCACCGTATCGACGATCTCGAGGATCTCGGTGGACCGCCCGATGATGCCGTGCTCGAGTTGAAAACGATGGCGATCGACCACCGTCGGTTCGGCCGGCCGATACTCGAATGACGCACTGGGAGGTATGGTATTCATTCGAGTCGCACCACGATTCCTTCCAATCGATGTCGAGCGGCAAGACGGGCTGCGAAGTTTCGCGCTTCCTGCCGCGTGGCGAAACGCCCCACCCAGACGGCCTGGAACAAGCGGTCTCCGACTTTTTTCTCTCGCACTTCAACGGTATACCCGTCCTTTCGGAGCCGTTCCGCCAGGATTTGCGCCTCTTCCGCCTCCTTGAACGCCCCAACTTGAACGGAAAAGGAAGGTACTCTTTCCGCCAAGGCAGTCGACCGCGGAACTGCAAGGTATGGCGATGAGGGGTAATCCGTTTTGAGCCGTGCCATATAGGCATCCGCAGTGCGATAGGCTCCGACGGCGCATGAATACTGGTAGAGGCGGTACAAAGCGTCGTCCGCCCATTCGCTTGCAGGGAATCTGTCGAGCACAAGGCGGTAATACTGAACGGCCGAATCGCCGTCCTCTTCGGAGCGCCCTTTCATGTAAAAGTAACCGGGGTCGTTCCGCATACGGTCACCCGCCTCGGCGAGTTTCCTCTTGAGCCGGACAACGTCTCCCGCATCCGCGGCGTCACGCAATTCCTGTATGCCTGTCGTCTGGGCATAGTGCATGAACGACGGGACGCACATGACGAGGAACAACTCGGCGACATGCCGAACGACCCGAAAGAAAAAAGTCTTCATGCCCTGCCGATGACCGTTCATACCACTGCACTTTCTTGGACACTGGCAGGGTGTGTTACGTTCCGGACGACGACACCGCGGAGCGTCGCCGACGTGGCAGCGAGGATTTTCACCTTCACGTAATCTCCTCGCGCAACGTCTCCATGGGGAAAGACGACCATCTTGTCGGTTTCCGTTCTCCCCACCCAGTCTGCCGGTGATCTCTTGCTCGGTCCTTCGACGAGGACCTCCAGCTCTCGACCGATATGTGCACGGTTGCACCGGGCGGAATGAGACCGCTGTAGGTTGATGACCTCCTCGAGGCGCCGCGTTTTGACATCGTCCGGCACGTCGTCCGTCATACCCCATGCCCGAGTTTTCGGGCGCGGTGAATAGCGAAACGTGAATGCCGCGTCGAAAACGATTTCCTCCATGAGTTCGACAGTGCGCCGATGATCGTCTTCCGTTTCGGTGGGAAACCCGACCATGATGTCCGTCGTGAGCGCCAGGTCGGGGACGGCTTCCCGTGCAGCGGAGACGCGGTCGCGATATTCGGCGCTCGTATAGCCTCGGTTCATCGCAAGGAGTATTCTGTCCGATCCCGATTGCAGGGGCAAATGGACGGCGTTGCATATGTTTGGGACCGATGCGATCGCCGCGATGACACGGTCGGAGAAATCCTTGGGGTGAGACGTCATGAACCGTACACGCAGACGACGATCGATGGAAGCCACGGCTCTCAGCAGGTCGGCGAAATCATGCGTTCCATCCCGATAGGAATTCACGTTTTGTCCGAGAAGCGTCACTTCACGGATCCCCATCGTGGCGAGACGCTCTACTTCGCCGACGACGCTTTTGAGCGGTCTGCTGCGTTCTCTCCCACGCGTGAAAGGGACAACGCAGTATGCGCAAAAATTATCGCATCCGCGCATGACGGTAACCCACGCCCTGACACCGCCGGAATGCATCGGCTGGATATCGTCGTAGGTCTCCCCGATGGAAAGCCCCGTACAGGCACATCTCCTGCCCTCGAATGCCGATTCCATCATGCACGGGAGAGAGCGATATTCGTCCGGTCCGCATACGATGTCGACCATCCCATGCCTCTCGAGGAAAGCCCTCTCGTGAAACTCGGCCATACAGCCCAATACACCGATCACGACGCCCGGTCTGTGTCTTTTCACCGCCCCGAACGTGTCGAGGCGACCACGGACGCGTTGTTCCGCATGTTCTCGTACTGCACAAGTATTTATCAAAACAGCATCGGCATCTGATGGGTTGTCACAGATCTCGTAGCCCGCCTCGGCCAGAATGGTGCAGATCCTTTCGGTATCCGAAATGTTCATCTGGCAACCATACGTCTCGATGTATACCTTTCTTCTCATCTCCGCCGAATGAATATATGTCAGGCTCATCGGATATTCTGTCGCACCCGTGCAAACGATAAATTTACTTTATCTTGATTGAGCAAACAACATGAACGTGTCGGACTGCCTCGAGGAGTATGTACTATTGTTCCGACCCGAGTTCGATGGCACACACCGGATTTTTTTCTTTCTCTTTGATAAACACCGCTGGATGAATCCCGCAGAGTTTTCTCCCTCTTACCATCCCCTGTCGTTTCACCTACAGCCGACGAGTGTGCGTTCAAACTTCAAGGCGACTTTTGATTTCAATTACCTTCGGAGGGGAAGTATCGGTTCAGCCATCCCTTGAGAACCGGATATCTCCACGAGTGGATGCGATGTTTCTTTGTCGGTGTCGATATGTATCATTCTCACATATCCCCGATTCATGAAAAGCGGAGGCTTCCCATGGTTCTTTGCGAAATGGCGATGTTCCCAACGGACAAGGGGGCAAGCGTGAGTCGCTGGGTCGCCCGCGTGTTATCTCTCATCGACGAGAGCGGGCTTCCGTACCAGTTGACACCGATGGGGACGATCATCGAAGGCGAGTGGAAGGAAGTGATGGACCTTGCCGGTCGATGCTTTGAGGCCTTGCGGCAGGATTGCGAGCGGGTGTACATCTCGATGCATATCGATTACCGCAAAGGCGGCGGCGGGCGCATGAAACAGAAAGTCGAAAAAGTATCGTCGATTCTCGGGCGCTCACTGTCAACGGCCCCTCAGGGCAGGGGTGACGAAAACCGTTGACATACCGCATTCCTTTCGGAGATGATGCCGTCGAAGCGGCGGTGGGAACGCTCAGCCGTAATCCGGGTACTGCCGCATGAGTTGCAGGTCGGTCAAGAGTTTGGTCGCATCGTGGACCGCGTCCCGTGAGGCTTCGAGAAGGCGCATGCGGATTGTCTCATCGGCGCATCTCGAGGCCAAATCCTCGAAGAGATCCGCGATGCGTTCCTTCTCGCGTGCCCCCTGCTCGATCAGCGATCGTAAGGGCATTACGCGCAGTTCATCTTCATGCGGCGACGAACCGTCGATCCCTGCAGCGGGAGGTATGGTGCCGCTCGGTTCCTGTTCTTCTTCCTGTTGCCGGTAACGCAGGAACCGTTGTTCCCACCGCGCGTCGTTCTCCATGATCGCCTGGTATTGGTATCGCAAGGTGCGGCTCCTACACCTTTCCATCAAGGTGCGGAACAACGCGAGGGAAGCTCTCTGGGCACGGATGGCGGCTTCCAAAGCGTGCGCACGGGATATTTCATCCGGGATCACGCCTTTCCTTTCCACGAATCGATTCCGAAAGGCGCAGGGCTCTTCGTTTTTCCTATTCTCTCCCCTCCATTGAAAACCGACCCGGGCGGTGTAGAGTGCCCTGCTCCATGTTACCGACGTTTGCTTTTTCCCCCGCTTTTTGAACGCATGGGGGCTTTTGACGGTGCCGTTGTCGTCTTCCCGGTTTTTTTCCTCTTCGCTGCAGCCGGCATATCACCGGCGAGAAGAATCGGTTTGTACTTGTCGGACATTTCTGTCGCGAGCTTGAGAATAGTCCGTTTGCTGAGAAGGAGACGGATGTCTTCGCGGATGCGTTTCCATGGGTTATGGAGTGGGCACGGGTTCTTTTCGTCGCAGGCGGTGGAACCCATGATACACATGTCGAAATCCATCGGTCCGTCGATGATCTCGATGATCTGCAGGAGTGTTGCCGCGGCTCCCTTGTCGGAAAGGGAAAACCCCCCATGGGGGCCTTTCACCGAGTTCAGGAAACCATAGCGACTCAAGGTTTGAAGAATTTTGCTGAGAAACGATGGGGGAAGCCCGAGGCTGACGGCTACATCGCGAACGAGAATATTCTTGCCCGTATTGTTCGCCGCGATGAACATCATCGATTGGATGGAATACCGCGCGGTTTTGGAGTACAGCACGTTTTACCCTCCATCGAATAATCGGAGATGAAAATCTTATAGACGAGAGAGATGTTACACCGATTTTTCCCCATTGTCAAGCCGCGGGATTCGTTTCTCTCGATTGGCTCTTTCCATGGAGATCTTCGAAATATCCGCCACCGTCCCTCCTCGAATGCCGGCATCCCCGGTGAGTCTTTATGATAACCGCCGCGTTGTCGTAAAAGCCCATAAACGCCATCTCTTGAACATTTTTCTTTTTCATCGCGTCAACGGTCGAGGTCCGAGCGAAGGGAAAGGGGAATACACAGGAGAAGAAGCGATGTCGGGTGAAATCGACACGAAAACAAAGACATTCCTATGTTTCCGCTCCCACGACCTTCTTCATAAGGGAAACGGAACGGGAATGACGGCACGAAGTTCTTCCCTACCCCTGAATCATTCGCATTGGAAGTCCGGCTGATAGGGGGTATTTTTTGGGATGTGAACACATATGCGGTATAAACCGCTTTCATCATGGAGCACCGGAACGTTACAACGCCGCCGCAACCACGAGAAGAGGGAGAAACGGGCAAAGCCGAGAAGCCAAGGCTGGGCGTTCGGATATTCATATGGACGGGCGCCGTACTGGTTGCATGGGCACTGTTCTCTACTATCCTGCCCGGGGTGCCGACTCCCGCAAGCGCCGTGCGCGGCATGCTGGTCCTTTTGAAGAACGCCAGCGATCGCATGTATTTCACGGCAAACAGGGAAAGCCTGGAAAAAGACGCGGAGAAGGTGCGACAGGAGGCACGCGAAGTGACGGACGACGAAAATGACAGGGAGGGGATGCGCCGCCTCGAAGAGATGAACCGGCGGAAGATCCCCACGGTACCCGTTGCGGAAGACTCTTCCCTCCGGGCGGAACTCCGCGCCTTGTCCGATGCCCCCGTCATTCGGGGACGAACGATCAACATCCTCCTCGTCGGAATCGACTCGCGCCTCAGTTCGCGCAGCGCCCGCGCCGATGCCATTCACCTGTTCACGATCAACCCCGACTCCGCCGTCGTCGAGATCATGTCCATCCCCCGCGACATGTACGTCGATCTCGGGTATCCGGACACGACCAGTTTCAACATCCTGGCGAACGCACGTGCGGTGGGATATCCTCGCTTCCTCGAGCATGTCGCAGATGTCGCCGAGCGCGGGTCCATTCGATACTACGTCGAAGTCGGTTTCAGCCAGGCGATGGGCGTCCTGGAAATCCTCGGGTACAAAGACCCCGCCGGGACCCTGCGATTCCTTCGCAACCGCCGCGGGCATGCGGCAGGGGACGTCCAGCGCTCGCACAACCAAGCGGTATTCCTCCGTCACAATCTGATCGAGAAGTTTTCTCTCCTGACGGGGGCATCGGGGGAGATCATTCTTTCGGCCGGGCTGGCGTTCGTCACGACGAACATGTCGAAGGAATTCTGCCGCGGGTTGATTTACGCCCTGGCGCAGAGGGGCTTTCCCCGCCATCGACCGGACGCCGTCCGCTTGCGCATGCCGTCGAAATACCGTTTCCGCCTGAAGGACTTCCAAGCCGATTCGGCCACTATTGCACAGACGAACAGACGCCTCGATCAATTGGTGGGTGACGATCACGCCCCGCGCATACACGTGGCCTCGTACCTTCGACGCACATGCCGGGAAGCCGCCGCGGACAGCAATCGCCCCGGCCTCGTGATCCATTCTCTCGGCAGGCTTTGCGAACAACATGCCTGGCTGCAGATCCCGGACCGCGCGGAACGCATCGGAGTCCGCGACACGTTGATGAACTTACTCCAGCGAGCCTACCGGCGGGTGGGGAAAGAAGAAGAGGCACGCCGAATCGAGGAGATGCGTCGTGCCGAAGACATCCTGATACGGGCCGATTCCAACCGTTGACACGATCCCTCCTTGGGACTTGCGCGGGGGCTTCGTAAGTTCCCGCCGAAGCGACGCCATCATCATCCCCATTTCTCATAACAGGACGAGTACAGCGCTATGGCCATCAAAGTCGGTATCAACGGTTTCGGCCGCATCGGCCGATTGGTCTTCCGCCGAGCTTTGGAAGTCGGCGGGTTCGATTTCGTCTCCATCAATGACCTGACCGATGCGAAAACCCTTGCACACCTGCTCAAGTACGACTCGGTGCACGGGAAATTCAAGGGCGAGGTGTCCGTGGACGGAAACGATCTCATCGTCAACGGCGACCGTCTGAAAATCACCGCCGAACGCGATCCCGCAAACTTGCGGTGGGAAGGCACGGACGTCGTCATCGAATCGACAGGGATTTTCCGGAAACGGGAACAGGCGGCCCTGCACATCGCTAACGGCGCCGGAAAAGTCATCCTGACCGTTCCTGCCAAAGACGAGATCGATGCAACCGTCGTCCTCGGCGTGAACGACCACATTCTCACCGGAAACGAAAAGATCATCTCCAATGCTTCCTGTACGACCAACTGTCTCGCCCCGCTCGTGAAAGTGCTCAACGAGAGCTTCGGCGTCGAGCGCGGGTTCATGACGACGGTCCACAGTTACACGAACGACCAGCGGCTGCTGGATCTCCCCCACTCGGATCTTCGCCGGGCGCGTGCTGCCGCGGTGAATATCATCCCGACAACGACGGGAGCCGCCCGCACGGTGGGCAAAGTGATTCCGGAATTGAAAGGGAAACTGGACGGTTTCGCACTCCGTGTCCCCACGGCGAATGCATCGATCACGGATTTCGTCGCCCTCTGCAAGCGCGAGACGACGGTCGAGGAGATCAATGCTGCCATGAAAGCAGCGGCGGACGGGCCGATGAAAGGCATCCTCGAGTACTGCGACGAGCCCATCGTTTCCACCGACGTCATCGGGAACCCTGCGTCGTCGATATTCGACAGCCTGTCGACCATGGTCATGGGCAATCTCGTGAAAGTCGTCGCCTGGTACGATAACGAATACGGGTATTCCTGCCGCGTCGTCGATCTCGTGCGCAAGGTCGCTCGTTGAAACCGAACGCGGGCGCTGCGGCGCTTCTCCGTCAGGAGAGCCTTCACCAGACTGGGGTTCCGCGTTGGAAGAAGGGGGAACCCTGAAAAGGTCCGCGGGGCGGGGTTTCATTTACGAATACGCGCTTCATACCTATGCAGGGGCGGGATGCACCATACCGCCCCTGTTTTGTTTCCCCTTCCTCTTTTCGTAGGTTTTCCTTGACACGGAATTCCACGGGGTACAGCCATGAATAAATTGACCGTCCATGATATCGACGTCGCCGGGAAACGGTGTGTGGTCCGCGTGGACTTCAATGTCCCACTCGACGAGAAAGGCGGCGTCGCCGACGACACACGGATCGCCGCCTCGTTGCCGACTATCGAGACGCTCATTACGAAGGGAGCGAGCGTGATTCTCATGAGCCACCTCGGGAGGCCCAAAGGGAAACCGGACCCGAGGTATTCGCTCCGTCCCGTCGCAGGGCGCCTCGCGGAACTGCTCGGTCGCCCCGTTCTGTTCGCACCGGATTGCGTCGGACCCGATGCCTCCGCCATGGCGGAAAGCCTGCAGGCAGGCGACATTCTCTTGCTCGAAAACCTCCGTTTCCACCCCGAGGAAGAAGCGAACGACGAGACCTTCGCGACGTCCCTCGCATCCCTCGGCGACGTCTACGTCAACGACGCGTTCGGCAGTGCACACCGCGCGCATGCTTCCACGGAAGGCATAACGCGGCACCTCCAGCCCGCCGTTGCGGGCATGCTGATGGAAAAGGAAATCCGATATCTCGGCGGTATCCTCGAGAATCCTGCACGGCCTTTCACGGCGATTCTCGGAGGGGCGAAGATTTCGGGAAAGATCGATGTCATCCGAAACCTTCTCGACAAGGTGGACACGCTGTGCGTCGGCGGCGGCATGATGTACACGTTCCTGAAAGCTCAGGGGAAGGAAATCGGGAAAAGCCTCCTGGAGGAGGAGAAGCTCGAAGTTGCGGCGGGAGTGCTCTCCGAAGCCCGAGAACGGGGAAAGCCGCTCTTGCTCCCCCCCGACACCGTGGTCGCCTCGGCAATCAGCGAAGACGCACCCCTTCTCATCGTCTCCGTCGATGGGATCCCGTCGGACATGATCGGCGTGGACATCGGGCCGAAAACGATCGACCGTTTTACCGATGTGATCCGGGCTTCGCGGACCATCGTCTGGAACGGCCCGATGGGGGTCTTCGAGATACCGCGTTTCGCAGAAGGAACGAATGCGATTGCCCGCGCCATGGCGGAAGCTACGAAGACGGGAGCTGTGACGGTCGTCGGGGGGGGCGATTCCGCTGCGGCGGTCATGGCGGCCGGTTTAGGACCGTTCATGTCGCATGTCTCGACGGGGGGAGGAGCCTCGCTCGAGTTCCTCGAGGGGAAGACGCTCCCCGGCGTTGCCGCCCTCACGGAACGAGGGTAACAGCGGTGGTATTCAAACACGATTGCACGAAGCCGACGAAGACGATTTTCTTGGAAACCGACGGACGGATCCACACGAATGGCATATTCACCGTATGATCCGGGCGTTTATCGCCCTACATTCCGGAGATTCAATTTTTTTCCCCCTGTCATCCGCCTGCTCATCCTGACAAACGTCGGGGTGTATCTCTTCCAGGTATTCGTGTTGCAGGGATTCCTCACCGTCGGTGGCAACAGTCTCCAGATCGTCTTCGCAAAGCTTTTCTACCTCTGGCCGATCGGCGGAGGCTTCAGGCCATGGCAGTTGCTCACGTACATGTTCCTCCACGGGGGATTCGTCCACCTCTTCTACAATATGCTCATGCTGTGGATGTTCGGCATCGAGGTGGAGAACGAATGGGGAACGAGGAAATTCGCATTGTTCTATCTCGCTTGCGGGGTCGCAGCCGGGCTGGCGAATCTCTTCTTCGCACCGCTGTTCACCGAACCGGCTCCGACAATCGGCGCATCGGGCGGTGTATACGGTGTCCTCGTCGCGTTTGCGATGCTTTTCCCTAACCGATACGTTTATTTTTACTTCTTCATCCCCATCCGTGCGAAATATCTGATGATCTTCCTCATAGCCCTTGAAGCGTACGCCGGTATCGCGGGGACCCAGGAAGGCATCGCGCACATCGCACATCTTGGCGGAGCTCTCTTCGCAGTGCTCTGGATGGTGATGGATGCGCGCGGGGGAGATCGGGTACCCTGGTTCCACAAACACACACGGCGCGCGCGCTCGACGGGTGAGCCGATCATCGAGAAACCTATCCGAGGAACCGTGTACACGGGCCTCGATGAGGACGAACCGATTCCCCGGTCACGGACGACGAGGCATGACTACGACCAGAGGGTCATCGACGACATCCTCGACAAGATCAGCCGCTTCGGGTACTCCGGTCTCACGGAGGAAGAGAAGCGCATCCTGCTCGACGCGAGCAGGCGCATGCACTCCGACGAGTGAACGTCTCGTTCTACCTCGGGCACGCATGATCCGCCACGAGTCGGAAGACGGCGGAAACAACGAACCATGCGCCGTGGATTCGACCGCGAGCCAATGAACCTCGAACGACCGTGCTTCGAATACATGACGGACCCAGCAAGCGATAAAGCCTCCGCTTCCCGTGCGGGAACAAGTCGGGAGGAAAGGTTTAGACGTGCGACACGTATCGTACGCGTGGGAGGCATCCCCATCGGCGGTCGGTCCCCCATCAGCGTACAAACGATGACGAAGACGAAGACCCACGACGTCGAGGCGACGGTCCGTCAGATCGAGGAAGCGGCAGCGTACGGCTGCGACATCATCCGGGTGACGGTCAACGACAAGAGAGCGGCGGAAGCGATCGCGGAGATTGTCCGCCGCTCGCCGATCCCCGTAGTCGCTGACATTCATTTCAACCATGTCTTCGCCCTCGCATCCATCGCCGCTGGCGTAGCGAAGGTACGGATCAATCCGGGCAACATCGGATCGCCGTCACGCGTCCGGGAGGTTCTCCGTGCCGCGAAAGAACGCGGGGTACCGATCCGAATCGGCGTCAATTCGGGTTCGCTCGAGGACGATATCCTCCGACGCCACGGCCACCCGACGGCGGAAGCCATGTTCGAGAGCGCGATGCGACACATACACATCTGCGAGGACTTCGGTTTCACCGATCTCGTCATCTCGGTGAAATCGACGGACGTCCTTCTGACCATTGAAGCCTACCGGCTCATAGCGGAACGGACGGACTACCCGTTGCATCTCGGCGTGACCGAAGCGGGCACGGAAAAAACGGGGACCATCAAATCCGCCGTCGGAATCGGGACGCTCCTCGCCGAAGGGATCGGCGATACGATTCGGGTGTCGCTGACGGCTGAACCCTGGAAGGAAATCGAGGTCGGAAAGAGCATTCTCCGTTCTCTGGGTCTCGCTTCACGGTCCGTCGAGATCATCACGTGCCCGACATGCGGCAGGCTGGAAGTCGATTTGTTCCGCATCGCGGCGGAACTCGAGGCACGGCTCGCGGGGATGAAGAAACCATTGCGGATCGCCGTTCTCGGTTGTGCAGTGAACGGACCGGGCGAAGCGCGTGAGGCGGATATCGGCGTCGCGGCCGGGAAAGGCGAGGCCATCCTGTACCTGCGGGGAGAAATTCTCCGACGCGTCGAGGAAGAAGAAATCGTCGACGCCGTCGTCGAAGAAGCCGCCCGTTTTCGATGCGACGACTGACCGCACGCGGGACACGTCGCGTGCTCCGCACTTCGCTGGAAGAGGCCGCCTCATGTGCGAGAGGACAGGATCGTGTACGAGGCAAGCACGCACTCCCGACTCGACGAAGGCTTCGCAGGAGCTGTGCGAAGAAATGGCTGTCGCATCGTCCGGGATAGAAGGCGCTCCCCATGCGTCCCGTGCATGATGATACCCGCAAGCGCCGCCTTCCGTCCCCCTGTCTTCGCGCCATACACGCCTCCTTCGAGAAAGGCGTCGCGTCGGTACCTGCCGAAGACCGATCTGAAAAAACAACGATGCGACGCATCTATGCTATCGCTCGCAACGTGGGGAAAGGATACACACAACGTGCGATGCGTACGACGCTCTCGAGCATCGTGCAACCTCGAGGCGACATGCGCCTCTTCCACCTCCGGAAAAAAATTTTTCCGTCATGCGTGAAATCTCTTGCGCATTTCACTTTTCCTCGTTGTATTTTTGCAGTGAGATCCGCTGCAGAGAATCGCAGCACGAACATAGAACTTGATGGACACATCAAGGAGGCACAGCGGAGGTGATGGTGATTGCATCACCTCCGCTTTTTTCTGTTCCGACATCGCGCAACCGCTTTCCCTCTTCGAGTGAACCCGACACGGACAGGAGGACCTCTCCCATGACGTCACGCATCACAAAGACCACGAGGGCACCATCACGGCCCGCAGCGAAACAGCAAGCGACCGTCAAACGCATCGCCGTCAATACGGGGGGCGGTGATGCTCCCGGCCTCAACGCCGTCATCCGTTCCATCGTCCTCTGTGCGTTGAATCGAGGTTGGGAAGTCATCGGCATTCGCGATGGCTACAACGGCCTGCTTGCACCGAAGACTTTCAAGGATGGCGGGCTCATCAA
The DNA here is from genome assembly GCA_029907355.1 of Bacteroidota bacterium. GTDB lineage: Bacteria > Bacteroidota > Ignavibacteria > SZUA-365 > SZUA-365 > JARYLZ01. Next base: position 31,304 of record JARYLZ010000010.1, read on the forward strand.
GCTGACGAGGGAATCGGTGCGCGGCATCACGCATCTCGGTGGGACGATTCTCGGGACGACGAACGCGGGCAATCCCCTCCACTACCCCGTACGCCGACCAGACGGGAGTTACATCGAAGTGGACCGCGGGGATGAACTCCTTCGCGCCTTCGCGCGTCATCGCTTCGACGCGTTGATCGCTATCGGCGGAGACGGTTCCCTTTCCATCGCGAACGAACTCTCGAAGCGTGGATTGCGCGTCATCGGCGTGCCGAAAACCATCGACAACGATCTCGACCAGACCGTCGTGACATTCGGCTTCGACACCGCCGTTTCGTTTGCGACGGAATGCCTGGATCGGCTTCACTCGACAGCGGAAGCGCACCGCCGTATCCTCGTCGTCGAGGTCATGGGCCGTTACGCCGGTTGGATCGCTTTGCACGCGGGCGTTGCGGGCACAGCCGATGCGATTCTCATCCCGGAAATCCCTTTCGACATCCGTTCCGTCGCTGCGAAGACGCAGGAACGCGTGCGCCGCGGCAGGAACTTTTCGATCGTCGTCGTTGCCGAAGGTGCCGTCCCCGTCGGAGGCACCCGCTCGGTGATCGCCAAAGAGGTCGGACACGCCGAGCGTCTCGGCGGCATCGCAGAAACCGTCGCCAAGCAGTTGCAGGAAATCACGGGGCAGGAAGCGCGGCACGTCGTTCTCGGCCATCTCCTGCGCGGTGGATCACCGACGACATCCGACCGCTTGCTCAGCCTCCGGTTCGGTGCGGCCGCCGTCCGTGCCCTTGACGAGGGAAAATCCGGCATCATGGTTGCGCTCGATCCGCCCACGGTGCGCTATGTCCCGCTCGCTGCAGCGACCAGACGCATGAAAGTCGTCCCGCTCGATTGCGACACGATGAAAACGGCGCGCGATCTGGGCATCTGCTTCGGAGACTGAGAACGCCGTAAACGGCGCAGCGAGCGGAGAAATACCGGACGCAATGGGTGACGGGGGTGAGGTAAATACCGGATAGGCGGATCCGATAATCCCGGTTTACTGAGGCGCATGCGAAAGCCATTCTGCGTTTGCATGCCGATCGATTCTACTCAACTCCCATGATCCCTCGCACGACGCGCTTTCCCCCGCCTTGCCGGTGGGAAGAGAACATCACAGGAGACGGGTGACCCATCGAAAGGAACATGTGCTCGCGCGAGAGAGGGGACGTCGCGTCCCCGGCCCGCACACGCATCCGATCACACGGAAGCGGAGAATCCCTCGATGGAGATGACACCGTCGAAAACCAACCGCGCCGGACCGCGGAGCGTGAGAGAGGAGGCCTCTCGCGCACGGGTCCATCGCCCAGGATCGGACGTGGAGGGAGACCCCGCATCGAAGTCCACCGTCAGGACGTCGCCGCCCTGCGTACGCAAGGTGATAGGCGGGCGGTACCCGCGGGCTGCATAAGCGATCAGTGCGGAAGCGACCGTTCCCGTCCCGCAGGAAAGGGTTTCCCCTTCGACTCCTTTCTCGAACGTCCTGATACGGAGCTTCCCGTCTTCCATCTCCTGCAGGACATTCACGTTCGCGCCTGCCGGCATCGTTTCCGGGGCATACCGGAGAATGCGCGCATACGTGAGCATGTCGAATGCCTCGATCGACCGCGGGGACCCCACGAACATATCGAGGAAGAGAACGAGGTGAGGAGCTCCCGTGTCCGCGAAGTACGGGCGCGATGTCAGGAAGTCGACATCGATTGGGAAGTCCGGCCGGAGATCCGCCCCACCCGGAAAACGAAGGAGAACCATCTCGCCTTCGACCTCCGCCTCGTAGGTTTTTCCGAGCGATTCGAAACGCATGCGATACCCTGCGAGCCCTCGCAAGGCTGCGTACAAGGCAGCAGCCCGCCCGCCATTCCCGCACATGGAACCGGATGAACCGTCGGGGTTCAAGAAAACCATGCGGAAATCGTGGGTCGCAGAGCGTTCGAGAAAAATCGTTCCGTCTGCTCCGACGCCTGTCCGCCTTTCACATACGGAGCGCGAAAACGCGGACCGCATGCCGAGGGGAATGGGACAGGCGGCGGCCTCGACGATGACGAAATCGTTTTTCGCCGCTTCGACCTTCGTGAATCGAATGCCGGTCATGCCGCTCCCTGGTCCCAAATCGGTCTCGGACGCGCGAAGGGGACGCCCGCCTGCGCAAAGCGCTTCACGACCGCGATGTGGACGTTCTGCCTGCATTCCATGAAGAGATTGAAATCCGGACTCGGGATGTAGTACACGAGTTCGAAAACGATACCGGCGGGCGTGATATCACGGAGGTGGGCACGGTCGAAACGCGCAGGGGGAGCCTCGTTCACCGCCTCGCGCAGCATCGAGGGGACGGCCGCGAGGATGTCCCCCCCAAGATCGAGGCTCACCGTGTAGAGGCTCAGGACGCGTCGTTCCTCCATGCGCTTGAAATTCCTTATACGGCTTTTCAGGAGATCGTTGTTCGAGATGACGATTTGTTCTCCTGAGTAGCTGCGGACACGCGTCGTCTTCAGCCCGATATGCTCCACCGTGCCGGCGAACTCGTCGACGGTGATCGCGTCACCTACGAGGAACGGTTTGTCCAGGACGATGGAAAGGGAGGCGAACAAATCGCTTAAAATATTCTGGACGGCAAGGGCGACGGCGATCCCGCCGATACCGAGGCCCGTAATCAGTGCCGTAACGTCGAAACCGAGATTGTCCAGAAAGAGAAGGAGGAGAAGCGCCCAGAGAAGAATGTTCGCAATGACACCGAGCGCGCCGGATGCGTGGACGGAAGCCTCGTCCCCTTCGGGGGATTTCATCCAAACGCCGATCAGATACCGGATCACGTGCGCCCCCCAGAATCCCCCTTGCAGCAGAACGGCGGCAACGGTGATCCTGTCGAACACGTGAGCGACTGTCGGGGAGAGAATGAGGAAACGAATCCCGACATCGCAGGCGACGATGAAAAGGAGGAAGAGTTTCGTCCCGGCGAGCATATCGACGAACATGTCGTCGACGGTGGATTTCGTTCGCCGGGTCAGAACACGGAGCCGGCTGACCGCCAGGCGCTGGGCGACTTTCAAAAATCCCGTGACCCCGACCGTTACGGCGATCGCGATGACCCATTTCCAGAGAGGATTCCCAAGTAGAACGAACTCGAACATCGCGCAGAAATGAATGGATGGAGTGAAGTCTTCGTGCCGGTGAAATGTACATGCCGCGATACTGGGGACCAAAACCATGCGGCGAATTTCGGAGGAGGGTATCCGGGATCCATCGTGTCCCTTCCCGCCGCACCGCTGCAGCGCACCGCACTGGGGAGAGATCGCAACGTTTCGTATCCTTGTACCGAACGACGAATCCCCCTTCGCCTTCCCGAGGAGTGAAACCATGAACACGAGGTTTCTCAACCTGTTCCTTCTCCTTCTCATGCTCACCCCCTCGCTGGTTGCCCAGAAGAGGCAACGGGCGCGCACAAACTACCCGACGGCAGAGCTTTCCTTCGCCGGCACGATCGGGAACACCCGGGAGGTGTACCGGACGGAGTATACCTCTTCATACACGCAATGGGAAAACGAGCAGGATTACGCCGTCTTTTCCATGCGTCTCGGATTCCCTTTCGCCGCATGGTTCGCTTTCGAACCCGAATTGATGTTCACATTCTCGAGCGACCAGCCGCCGGCGCACTCCCTCAGCGCAAACGCCGTGTTCACCCTCCCTCTGCGGCGGAGCCCTCTTCGACCCTTTCTCCTCGTCGGGTACGGTGCGGGGAATGCCGTCCCCCAAATGGGGCGCGTCGACTATCGAAGCGACAAAGACCCGTGGGACGTGCGCCTCGTTCATGCAGGAGCGGGCCTCAAAATCTTCCTGCAGGAATCCGCCTTCCTCCGCGTCGAGTACCGCTTCCAAATGGCGACGAACGAACAGAAATTCGGCGGCGGCGAATACGTTTTCACCACGAAACAGACCGTATACTTCAACGACATCCTGTTCGGGGTGGGAATCGCACTGTATTGATGCGTCCGCCCCTGATATCGGTCCCACTTCGAGAGGAAGAACGGTCCGTTTCCGATAGCTGTCGGGACGCAACACGAACGTCCCATTCCCCTCCTCGTCCCCATGGGTTGCGAGTTCACCCCCTGGGTGAGCGAATGGAACGTGGGTCATCCTCTCCCTGCACCGGGAAGAGGGACGGTCAGGGGTGAAAAACAGAGGGGAGGGGGATCCCCTCTCGTTAGCGCATCAGGACAATACGTCCCACGGCGCGTCTGCTCCCTGCACTCACCGTGTAATAATAGACGCCGTTCACCGCCTTCCCCGGCTCCCAGACGGCCACGTGATCGCCGGAGGGCAAGGTGTCGTCGACGAGCCGAACCACCTGCCGACCCGTGCAATCATGGATGGTCAGCGTAACGTGAGACGATGTGGAGATAGTGAACGGAAGCACGGCGGCATCCGAAGCGGTCACCGGGTTCGGGTATGCATAACCGAGGCGAAGCCCCGAGGGAAGGGTCGATCCGTGTTCAACGGTTGAAATGGGGTTCCGCGCGAGAGCTTGGACGACACCCGTGCGCGAAACGGCCCATCCTCTCCCCTCCCGGTCGAACACCGCGGTTTGAATGGCGCCTGTAGGTACCATTCGTGTCTGCGTCCACGTATTCCCTTCGTTCGTGCTGACCCATGCGAGCGAGTCGGTGACGATCCACACGATCTGCTTCGCCGAGTCGCAATGCACGGCGACGGGACGCGAACCGTTCATGGGGTAATAGCTCGTGATCCAGCTGATCCCGCCGTTGATCGTCCGCCGTACGCGTCCGTAGACCGGGTCGACACAGAATCCCTTCAGCGGGGATAAGAACCCGATGTCGGAGACGAAGCGCGTTCCCGCCGTGACGGACGTCCAGGAGAGACCTCCATCCGTCGTCCGCAAGATGGCGGCGTCGCGCGGGATGGACTGACCCTGGTTGATGGCCGCAACCCAGCCGCATTGCCTGTCGATGAACGTGATGGTCGGCGAGAAACCGAGCCACCATGACGGGGCGAAAATTCTCGGTCCTGTTTTCTCCCACGTCTCCCCCCCGTCCCTCGTCAGGTACACGTCTGCGGAATCGCGGTCATGGCGAGAGAAAATGATCCCCTCGTTCTCGTTCCAGAAGTGAATGTCGCCGAAGAGCGCAGCGATATCGGAAAGGACCACCCGCCATGAACGCCCGCCGTCCGTCGTCTTGAACAGTTGTCCGCTCCGCGTCCCCGCCACGATACGGTCGCGATCGAAGGCGAACAACGCCAGCGCCATTCCTTTCGTGCCGGGAAGCTGGAAATCCTGCCATGTCACGCCCCCATCGGTGGAACGCGACACGACGGCCGAATCGCGCCCGACCCATAGTACATCGGCCGACCGAGCGAAGGGGGGCGGTGCGACGATGGTGTAGACCTGCGTTTCCATCGGTTCGGAATGGACGATACGCCAATCGGCCTGAGCGGTTTCCCTCGTTTCGACACTGAAGACCTGCACGGCGGACCCGACACTGTTTCGTGCCTCGAGGGTGAAGTGTGCGCGCGACTCGTTCCCGCTCCAGCGCACGAAACCCAACACCGTGTCGACGATGGCGCCCGACGGGGCATCGAGGAGCCTGAACGTCGCCGGGGGGGATGCCGAGACAACCGGTGCATAGAGAAACGGTTGGCCTTTCTCGAGGGTGGTCGTGTCCGGGCTGGAAAGGAAGATCGGTGCCGCAGGCGGCGGCTGGTTCCAGGCGAGGTCGTACATCCCCCGCCCATGCGTGATGGCCCGCAAGGTACCGGTACCCGGGCTGTACCGAAGCTTCTGAACGGACACGGTCGGCATGCCGACACCGAACAAAAGCCATGACCGCCCCTCGTCTTCCGAGATGAAGCACCCGATGTCCGTCCCGATGATGAGCTTGCCGTCGAGGCGAATGATGTCGTTGACGGGAATGTCCGGCAAATCGCCGTTGATACTGCGCCACGTGTTGCCCCAGTCGGTGGAGCGCCACACCTTTTCCACACCGTACCGGCTGTATGTCGCGTACACGACGCCCGGTTCGAAACTGCGGACGGAGCTGCAATACGCCAGCGGGAGCGAGTCGCGAACGATGGACCAAGTCTGACCGCCATCCTGGGAAACGCCGACCATCCCGCCCGTTGCGCCTGCAAAGACATACCTGCCGTCGTACGGGGCGACGCTGACTGCGGAGATGTAATAGCACGAACCCGTCCCCGTCGGGAAGAAGCAATCGCGGAGCATGCGCCACGAATCGCCGCCGTTCGTGGTTTTGTACATCTTGTATGTCCCGAGATAGAGAACATCGGGATCGGTCATGTCCATCGCGAAGTCGATGTAGAAGAGGGACTGGTCGAGAGGCATCGAGCCCATCGCCTGGGTCCATGTTCTCCCGAAATCCTCCGAGCGCCAGAACTTGAGCGTCTCCATGGTCGTGTAGACGACGTTGGGTTTTCGCGGGTTCACCGCACCGTTTCCTCCGTCGCCGTACAGCGTCGTCTCCCACATCGGCGCCGACGAAGTCGTCATCGTCCCGTTGTCCTGCGTACCGCCGAGCAGGTAGGCATCGGAAGTCGGGTGCATCGCCCCGCCGATGAACTGCGTGATCGAAAGTCCCAGATCGCTCTTGATGACGGTTTTCCCTTCGTCCCGAAGAATGTAGAAACCGCCGTCGTTTCCGATGTAGACCTCGTCCGGGTTCTCGGGATTGAACTCGATGGCGTGCTGATCGACGTGAAGGAGACCGCCGAATCCCTGGTCGGGAATACGCTCCCAGTTCATCCCGCCGTCAGAAGAGCGTATGAGCTTGACGCCGCCTGCATACACGATATCGGGATTCGTCGGGTGCACACCGACGATATTGTCATACCAGCCCTGCGAGACCATGTAATCGAAGGGGACCGGTAGGCGGGACCACGTCAAGCCTGCATCGGTCGTCTTGAAGACACCGAGGAGTTGTGTTCTTCCCGTCCCGGTCAGCTCGGAGACACCGAGATACAGGACATCCGGATAGGAAGGACAGATGGTGATGCTGGTCCGCCCCATCAGGGTATCCGGCACGCCGATGTCGCGCTTTTCCCACGTCGTTCCGCCGTCCGACGTGACGAACAATCCCGTTCGTGGGACGACCCCTCCGCTGTAGACTGCGCTCGAGACGGTGTAGAGTACATTCGGGTTCTTCGGGTTCAACACGATGTCCGTCATCCGCCCATCGAGGATGAGGTCCCACGTTTCGCCGCCGTCTGTGCTCTTGTAGATCCCTTCCTGCGCTGCGTCGCGCACACCGTCGGGAATGGCGACGTAGAGAGTGTTCGTGTTGACGGGGTCTATGACGATATCGCTCGCCCGGGCATAAGGGGGCAGCGTCGACCCTCCGATGAGGCGCCATGTCGTCCCGCCGTCCGTGCTCTTCATCATACCGCCGCCGTCGAACATGTGTTGTCCGAAATTCGCCTCGCCGGTGCCTGCGTATACGATATTGGTGTCCACCGGGTCGATCGCGATGGCACCCATCGCCTGGGCGGGCCAATCGTCGGAAACGGAGTGCCAGCTTCTCCCCCCGTCGTGACTCCGCCATGTCCCCCCGTCCGCTGCACCGATAAAGATCGTCTTCGGGTTTTTCGGGTTGACCGCAGCGGCGAGGATGCGGCCACCGATGTTGAAAGGACCGACATTGCGCCACACCGCCGCGTTTTGGACACCGTTTCTCCCCCCGCGGGCGGACTGCAGCTTCGCGCGGGCTTTGAGGAATGCTTGGGCACGTGCGCCGACGGGGATTTCACCGCCCGGGTAGATACGGCGGGTCAAAAAATACTCGATTCGCGCTTGCGGTTTCGATTCATGCATAACCGCACCCTCCCTGCCGGGGATCGCGGCTCCGGGGTCGCGGGGCGTCGTGGTCTGTGCTTCAGCAACGTGGACCCCGAGTGGAAAAACGAGGAATGCAACGAACAAGACGATGCAGGTTCCAAGGCCTTTCATGTCACCCTCCGAGCGAAACTTCACATGAAAAAGAATGTACACGAAAACGGGAAAAGTGAAAACTCAAACGAACGCGTGAACGGGTTCGATCATCCGTGACACCCGTGCCGTCGGGGTAAGACATCGGCATCCCCTTCCATCATCGTCGGATTCGTTTCCGAATCGAGTCCCGGCTGCATCGGTCAGATGGCGGCAAGGGAATGATCTGGAACGATCGATCATCGAACCACTGCTCGATCCGTAGATATTCGGATTCGAAGAAAAAACGCGACGACGAATCCTTTTCAGAAGGGAACATGCTCTTCACCCGACCGCCGTTCGCTCAACGAGCGGTACGGAAAGAGGAGGACGCGCAAGCCGATCAGGGGGACCATCGGTAACGCGTATTTTTCCCATGTCTGGTAACTCCAGGCCATCAGCACGAGAAAGGAGAATACGGCGAGGTCTAAGAGGAGTTCATCGGGAGCATCGACCGTACCGCGGACATTTCTCGCGACCGAGCCGCCGAGTGCAAGGAGGACATGCAGACCGGCAAGAAAACAAATGAACCACACGGCATGAACGGCGATATTCTCGCGGAGCACCGACACGAGAAAGCGGTGGAACAAGCCGACGGTTTCGTACCGGCTGTACAGCAGGGCGGCTTCGGACGGCGCGATGGGAGCGAGAAAATAGATGAGGGAAAGGGCGACAAGGAAAAGGTGCGTCCGTACACCGAAGCGGAATACATTCGCACGCATGACGATCACGGGGAAACAGAAAACAGGGATGAGCGCTATGTACAACGTGAGATTGCGCGCGTGAAAAGCGACGGGGCTCGTCCCATCGAAAGGTACGAGAGCTCGAGGGGGAGCGATCCCTCCCCACGCCGCCATGAGCCCGGCCAGCGGAAGTGCGGACACCGCGGAAGCAATCGCGAGAGAGAGGAAACGCCGGTCTCGTGTGCGGACGAACCGAAACAGCGTGAAAAGAAAAACAGCAGCGACGAGAAACGCTGCGTATTGGCGCGCGAGAAGTGCTCCTGTGGAAGTGCAACAGAGCCACACCGCCTTGCCGCGTATTGCCGCCCATGTCGCGAGGAGAAGGAACAGGATCATCGTCATGTCGGTATAGACGAAGAAACTCAACCCTGCACCGTACGGATTCAGGAGAAGCAGGAAGGGGAGGAAGAAGGATTCTCGCCCGGAGCCAAGAACAGTACGGGCGAGAAGATGGAACACCAGCCCTGTCGCGAGGGCGATGAGAAGAGAAAGGCATCGCAGCGAGCCGAGATCGAATCCGAAAACAGTACCCCAACCTGCGTAGAGCAGGAACACGAGAGGCGATGCGCCTGCGTCGTAATCGACCACCGCTGCAGGCCCTCGCGAGGCGAAGTCGTTGATCACACGCAGGAAATGGCACTCGTCGGCCCAGCAGGGACGATCCCACCCGATCGACCATGAAACGGCAAGCAGAACGACGGCGTAGACCGCGGCGAATACTGCCGGTTTATCCCATCGAGGGCTTAGGGCCATTTCGCTCATCACCACTCCATCTCGGGATTCATGGACCTCCGCGTTAGACGGCAGAGACATGATACGGCATTTCTCCCATTGAAGGGAGAATCCCTCGCGCGATTCGCCTCACAGGGAGGTCGCAGTCCGGGAAGAGCTGCTGCTACCGGCGCCGAAGCGCCGCGGTATCAGTTCGAGAAGACGTTCGCGGTTTGAATATGGTTCTGCCGGCCCGCGATGAAGCGACCGCCCCACCGGAACCTTTCCGTGTAGTACCCCTCCGAGATATGCGAATATATGACGCCGCGGCCGGTGGAGGAATGAGCGAAAACACCGTTGCCGAGGTATACGCCGACATGGCCGATCCGGTTGGATTTCCTGTTCCTGCCGCTAAAGAATACCATGTCCCCGAATTGCAGGCTGTCCACCGAAAAGATCGGTGTGAAACGCGCTGCCTGCACATGGGATGAGCCCGCGAAGGTCGTCCTCAGAGTAGCACTCATGACGGCGGACGTGAAACCGGAACAATCGACACCTCGCGATGTCGACCCTCCATACCGATATCTCGTGCCCAGCCATTTGTCAATGTTCCGCAGGAGGTCATACCTCAGGAACGGGTCGGCGAACGGCGAACGGCTGTCGAAAGTCACTGGAACGGAGATGTACGAGAAACCTTTGCCTTTTACCTTTGTTTCGTGAATATCGGCGATTTCCGGCAGGTATTCGCGAAGCACAGTGATCGCTTGCGGCTTATGATTTCTCGATTTCCTCCTGTTCGACTTCCTTTTACTCTTCGTTACCCTGTGTTTCCGCCTTTCGGATATTTTCTTTATTTTAACGATTGCACGAGTCGCAGTCTTCTTGGTTCCTTTTACCGTCGTCGCGCCGCTTTCTTGAACTGCCATCCCCAGGAAGAGCATGGCGAGAACGACCGGTAGAAACCTCAGGGGGAATTTCCTCATAGATCTCCTCTCTCATGAAACATTGATGATAAAGATGATGATGGAAGCTCGATGGGTTTTAATAGGCCCTGAATAGAGAAGCTACAGATTGAGATAAATCGAGTCAATATTCTAAGTCTTTAATTTGCACATTCCTTTTATTATCAACGATTTAGGTTGTGTGCCCTTAAAAAATTACAGATTTTCTCTCTCGTTTTGAGAAAAAGCGTCGTGAAATATTTCATCGTTGAATGAAAAGGACCGCTCCATACATAAAAATCCCATGAGCAGAAAATGGACACAATACTTTTAAATCTTAGAAGAGACCGGCGGTTCAAGTGCGGTATTCCATGTGCATCGTGTTTCACAAACGTTCGAGAAAACTTTTGACTTGCGGATAAGAGAGCATTACCTTTTACAATCTAACCTAACGGCGTCCTTTCATGAGTTCTTTTCTCGACAATCATGCGCTATTTCCCATGCCACGGAATCTTTTTCTCCCAATATTCTCCAATCGTTCCTTTCGTGCGCTCGCCGGGGTCCTCTTCGTCGCTTCGCTGGCCACGGCGTCGAGCCAAACCTACACGTACAATGTATCCAAAGGTGCAAGGCCTTTCATTGCGGAGATGAGACCCAATGCCGTCCTCGTCTACCCCCCGCCGAAAGACGATGTCCTCTCCGAATGGGTACCCCTGCCCTTCTCTTGGAATTTGTACGGGTCGCCCGTCACGGGCTTTTTCATCAGCGACAACGGGTATATCACCTTCGACGGTACGGCGGTCTCGAGCGACCCGCAGAACAGGGCTCTCCCATCGCCCGACGCCCCGCGCAGTGCGATCTTCGCGTTCTGGGAAGATCTGCACACGGAATCCGGTTTTCCTCAATGGAGCAACGAGGTGAGGACACTGCTGTGGGGGACTGCGCCGAACCGTGTTTTTGTCATTATGTGGATCGGGGTCGTCCCGCACGGCGTCGGGTTCTCTTCGTCGAACACGCTTTCCTTCGCCATAGCTCTGCACGAGGGAGGTGACTTCGAAATCATCTTCGTCGGGGGAAACACGAGTGTCCGTTGTTCCGCAGCGATCGGCGTTCAGAACGCCGACGGCACGATCGCGACACAGGTTCCCGGCAGTCCCGATATCCCATACCCCGCTGTGACGGCCGACCCATCCGACGATATCGGCTATCGCTTCACATGGTCGAATACCGCCTTGGATCTCGGGATATACGAGTGTTCCCTCCCACCGACCGTGACGATTGGCATACCGCAAACGATTAGGGGAACGTTGAAAAATTTCGGTTCGAGAGAGATCACCGGTTTCGACATTGTATACCGGGTCGATGGAGGGCCAGAATTCCGCGACAGCGTACGTGGGATCCGAATTGGGACGAATGAAACGCTTGCGTTCTCGCACGTCTCCCTGTGGACACCCACCGAAGCGGGCCGCTTCCATGACGTGCTCGTGACGGTGGGAAACGTCAACGGGCAAGGACTCGACGAGAACCCGGCAAATGATTCCACCTCCATGCGCATTTTCACGATCCTGGGGAAGAGCGGGGAAAAACACGTGCTGGTGGAGGAATTCACCGGGACATGGTGCGGCTGGTGCCCGGACGGCAGCCTGCAGATGCAGGCGATCCAATCCGCAGTACGGCAAGCGGTCCTCGTTGCGATTCACGCCGGCGGTGTCGATTCCATGATTGCACCGGAGGGTGCGAACCTGGCATCCGCATTCACACCCTCCTACCCACAAGCGATGGTGGACAGGGTGCAGTTCCCCGGTCAGTCGAAAGTACCGATCAACAGAAGCGGGAATGCATGGCTCTCACGCACACTGGAACGGATGCAGGCTGCAACCCCCGTGACGGTCGGTATAGCCCCCGCGTACGACCCGGCGACACGGAAGGTGACGGTGGATGTGACCGTGCGCTTCGAGGATTACGTTCCCCCCGGCGAGGATCTCCGCCTCCACGTGTTCATCGTAGAAGACCGGGTGGTCGGGACGGGACCGGGGTGGGACCAGACGAATTATTACAGCAATAATTCGTGTTTCCCGACCCATCCCTATTACGGCGAGTCCAACCCCATCGTCGGTTTCATGCACAGGCATGTTCTCCGCGCATCGCTTACCGGTGTTTGGGGGATCCCCCTTCAACAGGAGTATTCGCCGGGGTCTACGCGGACCGAGCGGTTCACGAAGGTTCTCCAAAGAGCGTGGAAGGAACAGGATATCGTGTTCGTCGCCTTTGTAGGCAGACATGACTCGGCGATCACACAACGGTCGGTGCTCAACGCCGCAAAAGCCCCTCTGCTCGTGGGGACCTTCGTCGAGTCTTCGACACCTTACTCATTCCAGACCGGCGAGATTTTTCCCAACCCGTCTCATGGGACGGTGTTTCTTCCTATCGAGACCGGGTCGGAGACCCGCGTTCGCGTTGAGATCTTCGACGCCATCGGGCGGCTCGTCACCCCCGTTCACGATGAGATTCTTCGGCCGGGCCACCACCTGATTCAGGTCCCGTTCGCCCCCTCATCGTACGGTATGCACTGGGTACGCATCGAGAGCGGTGACCGTATCACGGTGAAAGCCGTAGCGATAACACCCTGAAGAGGACATGGAACCGGCGTCTCTGCATTCCCCGGGGGCGAGCGCATCGATTTTCACATCCTTCGTCGCATATGGAGCGGAACATCGGGAACGCGAGTCCATCGCCGCTTTTCTCGCGGAGTGTGATGCGGAGGGTCTCGAATCCCGCGTTGTGATCACGGACAATTACGAACGATACACGCAAGGGGAACTCGAAAGACTTCGCGAGGAGTGGTGCGAAGGGCCTCTTCACGCCGCCTGGTTTTCCATGGACATGTCGGAGACCGATGAGACGCTGCCGGAAAGCGGCTCGTCTTTTCCCAACTCCCGCGTCGTGTTTTTCCCGACGCTCTCGAACCTCGGGTACGCACGGGCGCATAATCTCGCCTACCGTCTCGGGGGCGGTTCAGGATACTCCGCCTTCCTTGCGGCCACACCGGACGTGCGCATCGAGACACCGGGCGGCATCCGAACCCTCCTAGCGAGGCTGGAAGCCGAACCCGACGCGGGCGTCGTGGGACCGTGCATTGTCGACGGCAACAATAGGCGGCAGGGACCTTTCCGTTTCCAGGGGGCCGCTCAAAGGTACGGCCCATTGCTCGCTGCACCGCTCGTGCGTCTCGCCACGGGTTCGTACTTCATCGATGATACGATCCGATCACCGCGCCGCGGCCCGGTGTATCGGCTCATGGGGTGTTTTCTCCTTTTCCGCCCACAAGCGTTTGAAGCTGCGGGCGGTTTCGACCCGCAGACCTTCCTCTATGCCGAGGAGAGCATCATCGCCGAACGGCTCCATTCCGTCGGGTTCCGATGCCACTATGAGGATTCCGTCACGGTTCGCCACGAAAAGGGAACGACGATCGGTTCCCATTTCGACTCTGCCGAATCTTTGCGCCTGCGTTTCGAAAGCGATATGATCTACTACACGGCATACGCAAAGTCTTCGCGTATCGGGACAGCGATCGCGCGTGCCGGCATGTGGATGTTCCTCCGGGTGTGGCTTCCGCTGCACGGTGTCCTGCATTCCTCACGTCCAGCGGCAAGAACGCACGGGAAAAGGAGGGGAACGTGACCTTGATAGGCGTGACTTCGGGTCTTCGACACTCCCGCTTTGCATTTGTGGAGGAGTTATGTAGGTTGCTGCTCGCGACGGGAACACCGTCGCGAGTATGCGTTGCGGTTATCCCGTACCGGCGGGAGAGGGAATGCCGTGGGAATCGGCAGCTGCCCCGCAACTGTAAGCAGGCGAAAACCGCGCAGGTGCCACTGGACATATCCCGGGAAGGCGCGCGGTTGAAGTAACCCCTGCGAGCCAGGAGACCGACCGCAACGGTTCACCCAGGGCCTTCGCGGGTGAGGACCGGTGAGTGATTCCGGAAAATCCGGCATCCCCACCCCGACGCAGAAACTGCGCGGGGTTTTTCATGTTCCTCTCCTTGCGCGGACCCGCACGATTCCTCTTATGCGGTTCCGTTCGCTTCTCCTTCTCGTACCTATCCCATTCTGGGGAATACGGCTCGCAGCACAGAACGCGGAGCCTGCCGATTCGTTGCTCTACGGTTTCGGGAGGGAAATTGTCGTCACCGCCACGCGGCTGCCGATCCCAGCGGCGCGAAACCCCGCGGCGACGGAAACCTTCGACGCCGACCGAATCGAGGGGTTCGCCGCGCGGAGTGTCGGCGACATTCTTCGAGCTTCCACCGCCGTCCATGTCCTCGAGTACGGCGCACCGGGCGCGTTGCAGCTCGCCTCGTCGCGCGGATTGGGAGCGGAATACACGGTGGTCTGCTTCGACGGCGTTCCCATCAATGACGCACAGAACGGCCTCGTGGACCTCTCTCATTTCAGCTTGTCGTCTATCCGGCGGGTCGAGATCGCCCGCGGGACATTCGCTTCATTGTATGGCAGCGATGCTATCGGGTCGGTCATCGACATCAAGAGCGGCGGCGGACCTCCCCTCGCCATTCGGCTGGGCATCGGGTCCTTCGGGTGGAATGCGTACGACCTCGAGACGCATCATGAAACCGAGATGTTCCGGGGCCGATTCACCGCGACACAGGAACGCGCACGAAACGATTACGTGTTCCATCTCCCCAACAGCGGCCGGACACAACGACGCACGAATGCCGACATGTTTCGGCGTGGTGTCGCCGCGAATACCGAGTTCCGTTTCCGCCGTTCCGTCCTTTCCTTTTTCGGCCGCCTCCATGAAAGCACTCTCGGCGTCCCCGGTGCAGTCACGAACCCCGGCGTCACCCCTGCACGCCAGCATGACGAATCCTTCCTGTTCTCGGCGCAGTACCGACGCGTTCTCGGCGCATACACCTTGCTGAGCATCCAGCCTTCCCTTTCCCTGCAACGGGAAACGTACGACGACCCTTCCCTTCTCCGAGACGGGATACCCCTCTCTGCGGACCACGAGAACGTCTCTCTGCGGTCTCTGGCAACGATTCTCGTCGACCCCGTCTCCTTCGTGCGGACGATCGCCGGTTTCGAGATCGGTTGTGCGGCTCTCCGTTCGACGGATGTCGCCGGCAATCCTGAAAGGATCTCTACGGCTTTCTTCGCTGCCGCCGAAGTCACGACGCGGCTGCCCGGCAATATTCGCTTCTTCCCGTCAGCCCGTTTCGACCGTCTCGTGGACCGACCTTCGCGAAAGACCATGACCGAACTCAGCCCGTCGCTGGCAGCCGAGGCGCACGTTGCCGACGAAGCCCTCTCGTTCTACATCCGTGTCGGACGCGGTTTCCGTGCGCCGACGTTCAATCACCTTTACTGGCGGCAGGGCGGATCGACTGCCCTTCGCCCGGAGCAGGCCGTCTCGTTCGAGACGGGGTTCCATGCAGCCCTTCGCGGCATCGGCACCACTCTCGGTATGACCGCATACCGGCACGATGTCACAGATAAGATCGTCTGGGTACCGGGGAAAGGAATGTTCTGGGAACCGAGAAACATACGCGCCGTGCGTTCCATCGGTGTGGAAGCGCGCGCCAGCGGATCGCACGTCGCCGGAATTCTCCACTGGACAGTTCAGGCAGCATGGACATCCGCCCGCAAGATGAACGCATCATTTGAAGGTGACGCCACACAGGGGAAACAGCTCGTTTCCATCCCCATGCACTCGGGCGGTGTGGAAACGCATGCCCGACTCATGGACTGTCTTTTTCTCGGTATCACCGGCCGATACATCGGTGCCCGCTTCGCCGAAGAAACGAACGATCCCGCATCACGTATGGACCCGGTATTCCTTGTCGACGCGGTAGTTTCAGTCCTTCAGCCTTTCCATCAGCTGGACCTGACTCTCCGCCTTGAAATGCTCGACGTGTTCGACACACCGTACGAGGTGATTCCTTTCTACCCCATGCCACAGCGCTCATTCCGCCTTTCGCTCACGACTGCACTTCGAGAGGGTACCTCGCGATGACAAGACCGATTCTTCTCTGCACCCTTCCCATGTGGTTCGCTCTTCTCTTCCCCGGGTGTGCACCGGAGGAAACGACCGGCCCTCCCCCGCCCGCACCAGCCGTCCTGAAAGGTGTGCTCATCTTGAACGAGGGGAATTTCCAGCGGGGGAATGCCTCACTCTCGCTCTTCCTACCGGATTCCGGCATGATGGTGAACGACGTGTACCAGGCGCTCACAGGGAAACCTCTCGGGGACACGGGGAACAGCTTGACCCTCCACAACGGATATCTCTATATCGTCGTCAACGGCTCGAACCGTGTCGAAGTCCTCGAACTCTCCAGCGGCAGGCACGTTCGAACGATCGACTGCCCGCCCGGCTCGAGCCCCCGCTACATCGCGTTCGGTTCGGACGGCTACGGTTACATTTCGAATATCTACACGAACTGCCTCTCCATCTACGATCCTGCAACGAACGAGATTACGGGGCGGATTCCGGTCGGGAACAACCCCGAGCAGATGCTCGTGCATGGGAACGACCTGTACGTTGCCAATAGCGGTTTCGGCAATGGGAACACCGTTTCCGTCGTGGACCTTTCCCGCGCTGAAGTCGTCAAAACCCTGAACGTCGGCGACAACCCGGTTTGGATCGAGAGGAAAAACCCGTCGGAAGCTCTTGTCCTTTGCGCGGGTGCCTACCATGATTTCGCCGACCCGAACGACGACACGCCCGGCGCACTGTACACGATCGACCTCACGACACGGTCGGTCATCGATTCCCTGACGCTCGGCGGTCATCCCCAGCGTCTCACCCTCGACGGGGCGGGACATTGTTACACCGTCCAGCAGGATGGTATCCAGCGCGTGGACCTCTCGGCAAAGCGCATCACGGAACGATTCATTTCCGGAAGATTCTCCACCGTGCTCTTTGACGTGAAACGCTCGCTCGTCTACGCGGCCGACCCCCTCGATTATCTCCAGCCGGGCCGATTCTTCGTTTACGACACCCTCGGGCGGAAGCTCGGCACGTACACGGTGGGGATCATCCCGGGCGCAATGCTCATCGCGGAATGATGCAACGGAACATTTTCTTTCTCACCAGTTCCAACACCGACACCATCGTTTCGCTCACTCAGCATCCGAGGAAAACGGTGCCGGGGGTTCAGAAACAGGAAAGACAACGTATGAGTACCGGCCTCGAGAGAGACATTGTCCTCCCCAACGCACGCGGAGTACTCGCAGGAACGCTAACGCTCCCCCCTGCTGTCCCGGTTCGTGCCGGCGTCGTTCTGCTGAGCGGGAGCGGGGCGAGGACACGCGACTACACGATTTCCGGTTTCCCGATGTTCCGCCTCCTCGCCTACGGATTGGCGGCGGAGGGCATTGCCTCCATCCGTTGCGACGACCGGGGGACCGGTAGTTCCGAGGGTTCGATGCACGCGTCGACGCTGGGAGACTTTGCGGACGACGCTCTCACGATGCGGGATTTTCTCCGCAGGGAGATCGCGCCCGAAGGCGGGACCGTCGGTTTCATCGGGCACAGCGAGGGAGCCGCCGTCGCGGCGCTCGCGGCTTTGAAGGCACTCGATGCCCCTTTCGTCGTCATGCTCGCCGGTCCCTGCATTCCCGCTGCCGCAAACATTCTCGCCCAAACCGAGAGGATCGCGCGGGCGAACGGTTTCACGGAGGAACGAGTTGCCCGTGAGCGGGACCTCGTCGATCGCGTCTTGCGTGTGATATCGTCCAGCCTTCCGACCGATACCCTACGCCGCGACTTCAGAAGAAAAGCCGCTCTCGATGCAGCGGGTGAATGGGAAGATGCTCGCCGTGCGCTTTCCGACACGGATCGGCTCGGCGACGTCGTCTTCCGCCAGTGGATGAAGGACCTCGATACGCCGTGGTTCCGTTCCCTGCTCGCATTCCGTCCCGACGAAGTTCTCCCGCTGATCCGCGGCTCTCTCCTCGCACTTTTCGGGGGTCGTGACCTGCATGTGCCCCTGGAAATCAATCTCCCTGCTCTCAAGCAGCTTCGCCCCGACGCCTGGACGCATGTTTTCCCCGAAGCGAATCACTTTTTCCAGGAAGCGCACATCGGAACTCCGGCCGAGGTTCCATCGCTCCCCAAGAGGTTCGTCGAGGGATTCCTTCCGTGCATCGCCTCTTGGGTGAAGGCACGCACAGCATGACGGCACGATGCACGAGAACCTGCCTCCCCGAGACGTCCCCTCAGTGGGGAACAGGGGATGCACAACGATCGCATTCCCGTGGCGGGCGCGTCGCGTCGATCGGGAGCCGGAGCGTATCTATGCAGTTCGGCCCCGCGAGAAGGCCGCTTTCCCTGCACAAATTGACATACGACACGGTGGAAGGGACCGCGAAAGCGGTGTCCGTGCACCAGACTGTCTTCCGGGCAATGGAGGCAAAGGCCTCTGCCCATACAGGTGCACAGGCAGTCCCGCCATAGCGGAACTGCCCCGTGAGCCGTCGGGAGGGGTCGTCGAAACCGATCCAGATGGCGGCACTGAGCCGAGGCGTGTATCCGACGAACCACGCGTCCGTTGAGAGCTGGGTCGTGCCGGTCTTCCCTGCTGCAGGGCCATGGTAGACCGCACGGATGGCATCCGCCGTCCCGCTGTCCACGACCGAAGCCAACGCCGTTGTCACGAGAAACGCGATAGAGGAATCGAGCACGGTCGTCGTGTCGGGTGCGGCTGTGTACAGCGTTCGTCCGTCCAGGTCTTCGATGCGGGCTACGGAGAACGCACTCGCCCGCTTACCGCAGGAGGCGAACACCGCAAACGCCGATGCCATCTCGAGGGGCGTCACCTCTGATGTCCCCAGTGCGAGGGAAGGGTATTCCTGCAAAGGGGAGGATATGCCGCATCGCCGTGCAAACTCCGCCACGACGGCAGGGGAGGAGAACTTCACCATTGCCTGGACCGCGACGAGATTCAGCGACTTGCGGATGCCCTCGATCATCGGGACTTCTGTTCCACTCCACCTGTCGTCATCGTTGTTCGGTCTCCATTCCCACACCGTCCCGGAATCCACCACGACGGGGGTGTCAGGGATCGGGGTGGCGAGGGTGAAACCGTTTTCGAGAAGGGAACCGTAGAGAAACGGCTTGAACGCCGAACCGGGTTGTCTGCGTGCTTGCACGGCGCGGTTGAGACCTCGTGGATCAGACCCCGGGGCCCCTCCGACCATTGCGCAAACCGCCCCTGTCCCGACCTCGACACAGGCGATTCCGACTTGTGCCTCCTTCAAGGGGGAAGCTAGGGCACGCCAACGGGACTCGACCGCTTTTTCCATCGCTTCCTGGACAATGGGATCCACGGTAGCCGTGATCTTGTACGGGGTTGCGTTCGGCGACCGCCCAAGAGATCTCAAGACGGAAGCGGTCTCGATACGAATGAATTCGAGCACGGAACGGCTGGGATATTTCCTCAACTTCAAACCGAGGGGCTTGCCCGCAAGTTCTCGGTAGGTTTTCTCGCTGATCTTTCCAACCTCCACGAGATTATGGAGAACTTCGTTCCGGCGCGCGAGGGCTTTCCCGGGATATTTCACGGGGTCGTACGCCGCCGGGGCTTTGAGAAGACCGACCAGGAGGGCGCTCTCCGGCACGGAGAGCCGGTCGGGTGTCGTCGAGAAGTATTCCTGCGCCGCCGCCCAGATGCCATACGCTCCGCGCCCGAAGTACACCGTATTGAGATAGAGGACAAGGATGGAATCCTTCGGGTATCGTTTTTCCAACAGTCCGGCTAGTTCTATTTCTTCCATTTTCCGTGAAATCGTTCGCTCGTTGGAAAGGTAGAGGTTCCTGGCCAACTGCATCGTGATCGTGCTCCCCCCCTCCACCTTTCCCCTCAAGGTGTTGAGAAGGGCACGGCCGAGGCTCTTTAACGACACCCCGCCATGCGTGTAGAAATCACGATCCTCCGTCGCGAGGAGAGCGTCGATGAAATGACGGGGTACCTCCTCCTTCGCACGAATTGTCACCCGATGGGGTTCGGCAAGGTAACCCAATAGCGCACCGTCTTTCGAAACGGCGTACGAGGCGCATTTCAGCGTGAAAGGGGGAAGACTCTGGGCGCTAACGACGGGCGAAACCGCCGCCATGCATCCCAGAGCAACCAGAGAGGCGAAGATTCCATGTGCCACACAGCGAAGCACTCTTCGCAAGGAACCGATGCACAGGTATCTCCATAACCTTCTTTCTTGCTTTCCATCCGCCTGTGCTACCCAATGCGCATCCTTTTGCGACCGGTTCTTTTGCGATCCCGATGGTCCTTTCCTATACACGGGAATAATGTACGCAATCGAACGGTGGTGTGAGAAGAAGCCCTTCATCGTTCGGGAACCCTCAACACTCGGCTTTATCCATTGATTCAGCCGTCCTGTGATGGTATATTTTTTCGCCGTTGCCCACTTACAGAGCGACTGCGAACCCACCGCCAACGGTCGATGATCACGGGTGACGATGCACGCAACGCTCGGGAAGAAAGGAGATCCCGATTATGACCAGGCAGTATCTCACGGTTTTCGTCCTCGCATACGCTGCGATGATTCTCAGTGCCGATGGGCAGGTTCGCCTCGATCCCGCACATCCCATGATGTCGGTGTACTCCCCATTTTCCCGGATCATCGACGATATGTTGGACGCACATACCGCCGTGAGCGCAACGAAACCCGTCCCGTTCATTTGCCCTATCATCAAGTATTACAGCGAGAGCGGTACGAATAGAACGTACGAGGAAACCCCTCCCACCACACAGTGGGCGATCCGTCTCACTTTGCCGAGCGGCAATGTGGCTCCCCCGTGCACGGTGTGGACTGTTCAAGTCGATTTCGAGCTCTCCTCTTCCAACCAGAACCGGGATACGATCCAGTTTTTCCTCCGTGAAGCGGCCGCCCCGTACACACAGATTTTTACGACATACTACCTAGCACGCACGGGGGAAAACGTCGGAGAATACGAGATCGCCCCACCGCCCCAAACGAACCCTCCGACGGTGGTATGGCCCATTATCGGTTTCCCCAAACGGGACATGTACGTCGGGTATTATGTGCGCGGGGATACCTCCCATCGCGTCAAGTGGAAATTCAAACAGCCATCCGTGAACACGAACCCCGTCCGGTCCATGGCGTTCACTTCTCCGACGACGGTCGTTCCCGCTTCCACCATCGTCGGGTATTCCGCGGACTGGGTCTCCTGGCTGCGACTCTGCTGTAATTACTTCCCGCCCGTCGAGTTGTCCTTGTTCACCGCCGAGATCAGCGGCGACGAGGTGCATCTCTCGTGGAAAACGGAATCGGAAACGAACAATTTCCAGTTCGAGATTCTTCGCGCAACCTCACCGGAAGGTCCATGGGAAAGCAGGGGCTTCGTCCCCGGACGTGGGACCCTGCGCACACCGCAGTGGTATACGTTCACGGATATCCTCGCTGGCATGGCGGAACGACAATACGCGGGAACCCTCTTCTACCGGTTGCGTCAAACGGATTTCGACGGCAACACGGATGACGGTCCTATTCTCCGCGTTACGATCGAGGACCCGACAAGGGGGAATACACGTCTATACCCCATCTTCCCGAACCCTTTCCGGCCCGAAATCTCTACGGGAGTCGTCTTCCGTTACGATTTACGCAAGGCATCGACGGTCCGCCTGACCATTCATGACCCCCTCGGTCGCGAAGTTGCCGTCTTGGCGAACGGTACGGAAGAGGAAGGTTTTCACCAGGCACTTTGGACCCCTCGGTCTACGGACGGCCTCACCGCCGGCACATACTTTGCCCGTCTCGTCGCCGACGACATGGTCTCGACGACTCTCTTCAGCGTGATCCGGTGAGAAGGGCGATTGCACCCGCGAAGTAAGGGACGCCTCCAGCGGTGATGGAGCAGAACTGCACGATACGGATTGTCCGCCTGCGGCCGGGGTACGAGGACATCCCCCTCCCGGAGTACGCGACCGACCATGCGGCAGGTGCGGATCTCCGCGCCGCGCTCGACGAGCCGATCGAATTGTTACCCGGCGATATCGTCGCCGTGCCGACGAATCTCGCGGTAGAGCTGCCGCCCCATCTCGAAGCGCAGGTCCGCCCGAGGAGCGGGCTGGCGCTCCGCCACGGCATCACCTTGCCCAACTCACCGGGGACCATCGATGCCGATTACCGGGGGGAAATCAAGGTCATCCTGGCGAACATGGGAAGAGAGACCGTTCGCATCTCGCGCGGCGACCGGATCGCACAACTCGTCATCGCACCCATCGTACATGCTCGGTGGATCGAAGTCGAATCATTGACTGCGACACCGCGCGGCGAGGGAGGGTTCGGTCATACCGGCATGGATTGAAGCTTCCATGGACACATGAACCCCGTACAAGCGGAAGAATGAACGCCCTGCCGTTCCGTCTCAGCGGTCCTATTCTCTCTCCGCAATCCCCTTCCGAATGCACGTGGTACCCGTCAGGGACACTCGCCATCGGCGAGCACGGTCGCATCCTTTTCTGCGGGCCTTGTGACACAGCTCCGGAAGATATTCGCACCCTGCCCGCAATCACGACCGACGATATCATCCTGCCGGGTTTCGTGGATCTCCACACACACCTCCCTCAATACGACGCACGAGGGAAATTCGGCGTCACGCTTCTCGAATGGCTCGAACGCTTCATATACCCGGAAGAGGAACGGTTCGCCGATGAAGAATCCGCACGCGACATCTCGCGGCGCTTTTTCCGGGCCCTCCTCCAAGCGGGAACCACAACGGCCTTCGTGTACGCCCCGGTCCAGTTCCGCGCGGCATGGGTCGCTTTCGAGGAAGCGGAGCGCTCGCGACTCCGCGTCGTGCTGGGTAAAACACAGATGGACCGCAATGCCCCCTTCTCACTCCTTGAATCGACTCATGACTCGCTCCGGGACGCCGAGCGCCTCATCGAAGCGTGGCACAGGAAGAACGGCCGCCTTTTCTACGCGGTGACACCGCGATTCGCCCCCACCTGTACGCCAGTGCTGCTGCGTCGCTGCGCGCTGCTCGCCGAACGTCACGGGACATTCATCCAAACCCACGCGAACGAGTCGCTTGCCGAGATCGCGCGCGTCCGGGAGCTCTTCCCCCAGGCGTCCTCGTACCTGGATATCTATGCGAACGCCGGTCTGCTCTGCGAACGCACCATCATTGCGCATAACATCCACGTGAGCGACGACGATCTCGCCCTGTGCGAACGCACGCGATGCGCCATTGCCCATTGCCCCGACTCGAATCTCTTCCTGGGGAGCGGCCGCTTTCCCCTCGAACGATACGCCGAGAGAGATATCCGTATCGGCCTCGGATCGGACGTCGGCGCAGGGACGACGCTCTTCATGCCTCAGATCATGCGTTCGATGGCGTGGGTACAACAACGCAGCCTGCATCCATTCATCCCCTTGTACCATGCGACAGCGGGCGGCGCCGCTGCGCTCGGCAGAGAATGCGACACCGGCACTCTCGAGAAAGGGAAGTGCGCCGATCTCGTGACGATCCGCGTCGATGGCCACTTCTCCGGCGGGAAAACATTGGAAAAACTTTCCGCCGTCGAAATCGCTTCCGCCATCGTCTACCGAACGCAGCCGTGCGACATCCGCTCCGTATGGGTGGAAGGGGAAAGACTGTACGAATATCAGGATGAAAAGCGGTGAGAGGGGACATCCGCCCTTGAACCCCCTCATGGAAAGGATCTCCTTTCCCAGAAGGCGATGTATCACGCCCGTCCAGCTTCCGCCGAACGAAAAATCCCTCGTGTGCGTTTCGGTACGGCTGTGGTCCGGGGGATAGGATCGGTGATAGGATTGAGGTCGAGTACGGTATCGATGGCCACACCTCTCCATCTACTCTTCTGCGGGCCGGTTCCTCTTCTGCGGGCCGGTTCCTCTTCTTCGAGCGTGGCAGACAAGGTGGATGCCGGATTCAACGGGATGCTCATGTGCGAGCAACGGAACATGAAGGAGGAAGAAATCGGGACGGGGAGGACATCTATGTCACCCGCAACAGTTGTCGGCATTGGAATAGTGCCCATACCGTTTGCCATCCCGAAATCCAAGTTTTCTCACGGTAACCCCTACAGAATCACATCGCTCGAACCTGTGAAACAACGGAAGGGTGGGTCGAATGCGAGGGTGGAAATGCCGAACAGCAGGAAGAAGGGGGCTGTTCCGTGCTCGACGAGGCATCATGTCGAAGATGCGGCAATATACCAGCGGATGCATCGAGAGGTGGGAGACGGGTATCCATTCCGCAAACTCCCCGTCCTCCGGAAAACCTCTCGCCACATTCACATCCCCTTTCTCCCAGCAGTCTGATGTCCGGAAGGTTTCCCATGCGAAGGAGCAATGGACGACATCATGAAAAACGAAAGGAAGCCGATCTCGGCGTTTTCTTGTACACGAAAAGATTTCTCTTTAATGTGCGACCGATCCCGCAAGGCCAGGCGATTATTACGATGAAGAGCAAGGGGTTCCCATCGGAAACGCTCGGTCGATGGAATCCGTTGAGAAAAACGGCTATTGTGCTGTCGCTGGCGGCAGTGCTCGTTCAAAGTCCTTGCAACGGGACGAGGGATTCGACGAAATCGTCAGCGGCGGGCCCGGCGATCGTAGGGATAATGAGCTGGAGGGAATGGGTCGCTGCGACAGGCTGGGACATTCGAAACGAGGTCCATCATTTCCCGGAAGAGAAACTCCGCCATTTGCGAAGCCTCGTCGAGAGGAACAACGCGAGCTTCATCGTGTTCGCCTCCTCCCGATGCGAGGAATGTCATGAACACCTCCCCCGCATTTTTTCCATGTTCGAGGAAGCAGGGATCGATACATCCCGCGTCACGCTCGTGGGGGTGGACGAGTCCCTTCGGGAACCGACCGGCGCTTTCGCCCGTTTCGAAATCCCATCAACTCCGTGCGTCGTCGTTCTCCGCGGTGAGACCGTTGCCGGAATGATTGCCTACCCCGATTTTCGCTGGCTGAACGGCATGCTCCGCATTCTCGAGTCGGAATGACATGAAGGCGCTTCCATTCTTCGCAGCTCTTATTCTCTGCGAGCATTGCCTGTTCGCGCAATGCGCGTGCACGGCCGGTGCGGCAGTAGGAGGCCTGACGCCCGTCGGCGGCACCGTCAACGTCGGCGTCCTGCGGGAAGGGTATGGACGCGCTTCACTCACGTACAGGTATGCCGCGGGCAGGACAACGCTCCGGGGAGACGAGCGGACGGGGAATGAATCCATCCGAAGCTACGGCACACATTACACGACACTTCAGCTCGCCTATGGACTGACGGACGTTTGGACGCTCGAAACGGGCGTCGGATACTTCCCGCGAAAGGTACAGGACTTCGGCTATACGAAAGCGACGGGAAGCGGCGCCTCGCACATCTACGCCGGAACGAAGTACAACGTCTTCTCCCGCCCTTCCCGCGAAGCTGAAGTGACGTTGGGGGCAGGAATCAATTTCCCACTCGGGAGCGGCGACAGCTCCGTACCCCAGCACATTCTCCCTTCATCGGGCGCATATGGGCTCGTTCTCCAGGGGTTCCTGCATAAGGGCTGGAAACGCGCCGGTTTCAGGGTCATCCTGTTGCATCGGAGCGAGTTCAACGCGGAAAACAATATCGCGTATCGCTACGGTGCCGGACATTTCACGTCGATCATCGCGGGAAAATACATCGGGGGACCACTGACGGCTTTCCTCGAACTCCGCCATGAATTCCGCATGCCCGATATGTATCTCGGAAATCGTCTCGAGAACACGGGATGCACGGTGTTCACGATCTCTCCGCAAATCAACGCCGTGTTCGGGCAGTTCAACCTCTCGGCTCTCTTCGATTACCCCGTATACCGATATTACAAGGGCACACAGCTCGCGAACGATTTTTCCGCCGCGGTCGTCTTGACCTGGCAAGCCGACCTCCGCGGGGAATGAGTGGGAGCGTCTGCAGATTTGGCAATGATACCTCGTCATTCGCAACACGGGAGAACGCCTGGAATACCGAGTGTGAGAACTGTCATTCGTCTTTCTCCCAACCCGATCCTCCATGGGAAAGGGCAAGAACCTCACCATAGGAGGGAGCGAGGAGAATCCCCAAATTCCATTACCCGATCTTCAGGGCGTTCCGTTCTCTGTTTACGAATCACTTGCCAAGCCCAGGTCGTCTTTCCTGTACGGGATCGCATCGTCTCCCATGACGGCGGCATTGTTTCACTATATCGGACCTGGAACCGCTTTTCCGATGCTCCCGACGCGACATGATGCTCTCCATCTCTCACAGAATATCCGTCATCTCATCGGCCAAACTGACACCCCGCCTGCGTTCGGGCGTTTCATGTATTTCGAGAAGTCTGACTCCTGGGCTGTGTTCTGGGGTTGTGCCGTGATGATCGGAAGCGGACTGGCGATGGTACCCACATGTTGTCCTCGCAGTATTCCCGTACATGCCGCCTTCGGTTTTCGATGCCTTCAAGGAAATACACGCCCATGAGGCTGTTCTCGCATTCCTCGCTATCGTCATCGGGTACATTTGCAACATACACCTCAGACCCGGCCGTTTCCCCGGCACAGCCCTCTGGATACACGGCCGCATGAGCAGTGACGAAGTGAGGTCCGAACACCCTGCGGAAATGCCTGAACCGACAACCGGTCAATGAGATCAAGAATCCGGAAGCCGGTTACCCGTCTCGTACGTCTTGCTTACCGGTGTGGATAGTTCGGTCGCTGCCGCCGACCCGCCTGGGAAACGGAAAACTCAGCAGTCATTCCTGCCCTCATCTCCTTCCAGCGGTGAACCCCCTACGAAGTGTCTCACGCTCCGGTGGAGCATCTTTCACGGGATGGAGGTGAAATCGCGTTAAACCTCTCTCATGGTGAGACGACGAGACGTCCGACAGTCGAAACAACGCCTTCGGGGGAAACAGTCGCCAAGCGGACGTAATAGACACCCGCTCTCAACCCTGCGTGCGCGATATCCAGGATCACGGGATCCGTTCCCTGGACATCCTTCGACAGTTCACGGACCGCTCTGCCGAGGGCATCGACGACCGTCATGTGGACGGAAATCCGCCCCCCGCGTCTGGAAAGGAGCGCAACGCGCCCATGGCTCGACAGGGAGACCGGGTTGGGATAGAGCTCGAGTGTTAGCCCGGTATTTCGGGGAAGGTCGTCTACACCCGTTGTCGTGGGGTTGCCGATGAGAACGACGGAGACGGATGGGTTCATGAAGTCCGTCGACTCGATGTAGAGCGACGCGGTTTTCCGCCCGAGGCTGCGGGGACGAAAACTCACGGGGATCATGACAGAGCCCTGTGGAGGGATAGGGACGTTGGGCGGGGGGACGAAGTGGAAATCCCCTGCGTCCGGTCCCTCGAGCCTGTGGTTCGCTGTGAGGAGATCGGCCTTGCCGTCGTTTCGTATCGTGAGATACAACGTTTTCGTGCTGTCGACGATCACCCAACCGAAATGCAAAGTGTCCGGGATGACGACAATCTTCGGTCCGATGGCTTCGCCGCGGATCGGAACGAGGTATTGCGGTTGCGCGGGGTCGTCCGTCTCGAGGGAGAGGAATGCTTGGAAAGGTTCCGGCCGGAGGGGGGCGAAGATGATTTGCACGGAGTCTTCATAGCCCGGCGTCAAGATGAAACTGCTCGGTCTGCCGACTTGGAA
>JARYLZ010000110.1 GCA_029907355.1 Bacteroidota bacterium
TCCTCTCGGATGGGGGCGACAACATGAGTATGCGCACCATCAAGGAAGCGACAGACCTCGCAGTGGGAAGCGGCATCCGTGTATACACCGTCGGGTTGGGCGTCCGCATCGACACGGTTATGCTCCGCGATATTACCGGCAGGACGGGGGGACGGTTTTTCCTGTGTTCCTCATCCCGCCAACTGGTCGACGTATACCGTGCCATCGCGAAACTGGCAACACGAGATACAACGGAATGCGTCATCCGGTACGACGGCAGGTGCACCGATGGAGGCGAACGGATGGTCAAGCTGACCATCCGGGATTTCTGCGGCGGAACGGACAGCGATTCCATGAAATGCACAACGCCGGGTAATTCCGGGACGTTTATCCCCCTCGGGTTGACGATCAACAGCGTGACCGTCTCGGAATCGCAACATGCGGTTGTGACCATCGGTATCCGGGACACCATGACCGATTTTTTCTCCCCTCCCATGGAGCTCATCGTTCGCTTCGACCCCTCCCTGCTCGGCGCACCTGTTCTCACCGGTGATGGATCGATTCTCTCGCCGTTCGATGGGGGTATCGTCGATAGGCACGCGGGCGTCCTGCGTATCCGCATGAAGGGATCGCACATTGCGGCAAGCCCAGGCCTGCTCTTCACGCTCGATTTCCCGACGGCCGACGTTCGGGACACGACCTGTGCAGAGGTCGCACTTACGCGAGCGATGTTCGATGAAGGCTGTCTCATGCCGTCGCTCGATTCCGCGAGGGTATGCATCCTCCCTTGTCTCCTCGACCCGCCCCTCTCACCGTCGGGTACGGTGAACATCTGTACCGGGGATACGATCGTGTTCCATACCATACCGGCGTATGCCCGTTACGCGTGGTACCGCGATGGGCAGCTTCTCCCCGATTCCCTTTGGTATTTTCGCGCTTCCGCCGCCGGTAGGTATTCCGTCGTCGTGACGGACTCCCTTGGGTGCGAAGCTTCCTCACCGGTGGCTGTCCTCCGCTTCCTGGAACGGTTATCGGGAACCATCGGCAATCCTGATACCCTCTACGCGAAAGCGGGAACCTTCCTCAACATCCCGATCCTCATCCATCCCAGCATCCGTGCAGGGCGGCATGTGAGCGCTTCCGTTTCTCTGCAATGGGACTCTACCACCTTCGAAATCATTGATCTCCGCAGTGCACCCAAGAATGCATGGGAAGGGGACATACATACCGTGTTTTCGCCGGGAGCATTGGAGACGACCCTCGACGGAACCGCTGCAAACGATCTCGATCACCTGCTTACCGTTGGCTTCCGCATCGCCGATTCTCCCCATTCCTTCATTGAGCGCATATCCCTCCGTGCTCTCGTCTCGACTGAATGCGACGGCGTTTGGGAGACGCTTTCCCCGCATGTTGCCGTAGACGGGTTGTGCGAGCCCCTGCTGAAAAAACGACCTGTCGTATCGGTTTCGAATGCGCCGAACCCCTTCATGGAGGAAACCGTCATCACGGTCGTTTCGAAGGGGTGGACGATGGTCGATATCACCGATATTTTCGGACGGCCGATCGCCAGACTCTTCGAGGGTGAGTTCGGTGAGAACGAACGGACGTTCCGGTTCACTCACACCGGCGGTGTGGGGCGGGTGTACTTCGTCATCGTCCGGACAGCGTCATTCTCTCTTTTACGGGAAATCGTTTCTACCCGCTGACTTTTCGGACGGCGATCGCGCTCCAGCAGGGATTTTGTTCGCAACGCGCCGAACCATATGGGGCCTCGACGCATCATGGGGATTTCCTCTTCGGAACAGATTCCGAGGCAAGCCGATAGTCCGAAGTATTTGAGGTATGTTTTTCCGATCATTTCTATCGTTATTCTTATCCTTTCATGATATGGTACTTTTTTTGGAATGTTTATAAAAAATGGTTGTTTTTCATATTCGAAATGTCGTATTATCCCATAGCCCTAGATGATAATCATTTTCGAAAGGCTCACCTCTCAGTGAACCGACCCGCATGAGAGGCCACGCAGTGCTCCTTTTCAAGGCACTGCGTGGGGGCGTTTTATACGCGCAGACGGGAACAGCGGTTTTCAACCCTCGTCGAGAGTGTTTCGCGTTGAAGGCAAGGGGAAATCCCTTCCAACGGTTCGATGCATTCGCGAAAGGTTTGAAAACCGGTATGTAAAGAAGAATGCGCAGGGAGAAGGACGGCAAGGGGACATCTTTCACTCATCATTGAGGAGGGTTATATGAGGAAAATCGTCACACTGGTGGCCGGGGCATGTGCTTTCCTGTCGGTGCTTCCCTTTCCGGGGAAAGCTCAGACCGGTTGGGACCCGGACAAATTGGAAGTCTTCGGTGCGAATCTCACCGGTTCGAACACCCTGAATCTCGGTTGGACTACGGGAAATGCCGGCAATACATGGCAAGAGAACGAGTGGCCAGCCTATCAGATGACGTTGAAGAACGTCAACTTGAGCAATCCCAACTTCTCCCCCATCGTGATCGAGTACGATTTCACAGCGGGGAACCAGAATGCGCGCTTCGTCGATCTCGTCCGGGGTGTCCAGATCGGGACAACCCCGTTATCCAACTCCCAGGGCTGGCCGCAAGCCAACGGTTCCGCATACCCCATGACGACGATCCCGGAGCTGAACGCAGCCCAACGCAGCCCGGGGGTGACGGGAACGACGGAATGGCTATGGTCGGGGTGGGCGAAGATCACACTACCCTATACCCAGGTCAACCGCGACCAGAACGGTGGGACAGGAAACGTCACAGATGCGAAACATCGTATCATCATCACACGCCAGGATATCATCAACGCTCTTACCAGTGCGAACATACCGACAAACCTCACGGAGTTCGCGATCTATTTCAATCTCCACCTCTCGCAGTCCTTCGTCTGGCAGTACTCATTGCAGAGCCAGCTCAACACGCCGCCGACCGACACCTGGGGCGGCTACCTGTACGGGGCCAACCCCTATCTTAACGACTCGCGACCCGGGTCCGGCGCAGTCGGCGGATCGTCGGGGCAGATCAACCTGACATACGGCAACAAGACCGCCCCCATCCCTGTCCCGCCCGCACCGATCGGGACGATATCCGGGATGAAGTGGCATGATATCAACTACAACGGGATGTACGATGCAGGAGAACAGCCGATCAACGGGTGGGAAATCAAGGTGACCACCTATATCGGCAATATCCCCGTCGAGCTCTCCCAGCAGACTTCCTCGGGCGGAGCATATAGCTTCAACGGACTGCCGGGCGCTATCTACTTGGTCAGCGAGAAGTCTCAGGGAGTATCGGTTCCCTCCGCTGCCCTCAATCAGTCCCCGCCTTCCCAATGGGGACAGTCATATCCCACATCATCGTCGTCGATCGGCATAGCCGTAGGATACCCGACACCGCCGGGAGGAATCGCTGCGGGGTACGCTCCCTATTCCTGGCAGGTCGACCTCACCAACACCAACACGCAGGGCAATCTCGACTTCGGCAATGGGGTGCCGCCGCCGCAATGCACCGCGGGGCCTACTTACCTGAAACCGTGCGAAAACGACAACGCGACGTTCACGGTCAGCCGTTCCGCCCAGGGAACCCCGCCGTACACCTACGCGTGGACAGGACCCAACAATTTTTCGGCTGCCACCCAGAGCATCATGGTCCAGGCGGGAGCGGCGACGGCCGGTGTTTATTCCGCTGTCATCACCGACGCAAACGGACTCTCGTCCCAGCCCTGCCAGGTAACGCTCGATTACAACCCGCTCCCCACGGTCTCGGTGAACTCGGAGACCATCTGTTACGGACAATCGGCGACCTTGACTGCGACGACCAACGCGGCGAACCCCTCATACTCATGGAGCCCCGGTGGGGCTACGACAGCATCCATCAACGTCAATCCGACGACAACGACGGTTTATACCGTCACCGTGACCGACGGTGTGACGAACTGCTCGAACACCGCCCAGGGAACCGTGACCGTCAATCCCCTGCCCGTTTGTTCCATCACGCCGACGGGCGATGTCTGCCCGGGGGCCACGACCGTCTACAGTGGACCGGAAAACATGGCCTCGTACAGCTGGTCTATTTCCGGTGCGGGGACAATCTCCGGACCGGCAAACCAGAGGCAGGTGACGGTCGTCGCCTCGAGCGCGAGCTGTAACCCGGGTTCCTACCAGCTCACGCTGAATATCACAGACAACAACAATTGCAGTAACACCTGCTCGGAGACGATCTCCATTCGGGACGTCACTCCCCCGGTGATCACGGTGGGGACCATAGCATCCTGCTATCCCACGAATTCAGCGGCCCTTGCCGCTGCCGCGGCTGTGACGTCTGTCAGCGACAATTGCGCACCAAATATCACACCGCAGTTCGGTATCTCCGGCACATGCGATGTAACCATCACTGTGACGGCGACCGACGCGTGCAACAATACGGCTGTGGAGTACTTGTATACTCGGGTGGACGGGACACCACCGACCGTCACGACGCAGGCGAGTGCGCTGGACAGGACACTGCAGTGCAACGATTTGAGCGGTATCAGTGCAGCTCTGGCCCTTGCGCCTTCGGCCACGGACAATTGCACACAGTCGCCGACCATCCACCTCCTCTCGGATTTGACGACGCCGGACCTGAACTGTCCGGCCGCTTACACCCGCGTGCGGAAGTGGAATTTCACCGACGATTGCGGGAATACGTCCACTGACTACACGCAGACCATCACGGTCATCGACAACACGCCGCCGACGTTCACGCGGCCCGCGGACATCACGATCTACCGTGACGGGCAGTGCGGCTACGATGCGAGCGTCTCGGCGACGGGCGACGTCACCAACGAGGCCGATAATTGCGGTGTCGGACAGGCGACTTACTCCGACGCGGTCGATGCCAGCGACGCGTGCGCCGTCGTCATCACGCGCACCTGGTCGCTGGTGGACAACTGCGGCAACAAGGCGGCCGACCAGGTCCAGACCATTACGGTGAAGGACAACACCATACCGTTATGGACATCCATCCCGCTGGACAAGACGATAGACTGTGCCGACCAGATCGTTTTCGACATGCCTACTGCGAGTGACAACTGCGGTACAGCGACCGTCATGCAGGACGGGAACGATATACGCATCGACGGTTCGTGCCCGCAATCGTACACGCTAACGCGGAGCTGGAAAGCGGTAGATGCCTGCGGAAACGAGACTTCGACGATCAGCCAGATGATCACGGTCCAGGATGTCACACCGCCGACCTTGACCGTCGGTCCGACCAAGTACATCCTCTGCAACGAGCCTGTGCAATTCGACGACCCATCCTACTCCGATCTCTGCGACCCCAACCCGACGCTCGTCGTGGTATCGACGGTGACGGTACCTGGGCCGGAGTCGGGCCAGAAAACCCACATCCGTACCTGGTACGCCGTGGACGCGTGTGGGAACAAGTCGCCGGAACTGAGCCAGAGCATCATCGAGGAGCGCTGTGAATTCCGCACGCTCACGCAGGGATTCTACGGCAACTCGGGCGGGACATTCTGCGGAGCCGGTCATCCGGGAACCCTTACGCTGATCACGCAGCTGCTCGCCCAGGGCAACCTCGTCCTCGGCCTGCCGGCGCGCCAGTTCACCATCACGATGAACGATGCACCGTGCATCATCACGTACCTGCCCGGAACGGGCCCCGCAGCTGTCCTGCCGACGGGCAGTAACGGATTCGGGACCAACTGCGCCTTGCCGAACAGCATTCAGCTGACGAAGGGCAAAATCCGAAATATCCTGTTGACCCAGACGATCACGCTCGGGCTGAACCTCCGTCTCGATCCCGGCCTCGGGTCCGTCTTCTTCCTGCCGCCCCCTACCACGCCATACCTCCGCACCACCAATGCGGTCTACGTGAACGGTGTCTGCGGCGATGGGGATGATGTCCCGGGGACGACTTTCGGATACTTCTATATCCCGCCGTCCGTTTTGACGGCCATGGGGTCGACCGGCACGAACAAGACGGTCGCGGATCTGTTCGCATTCGCCAACATCGCGCTCGGCGGCGGGAACATTTCGCCGGCCTCGCTCGGCGACGTGAACGCAGCCGTCACGGCGATCAACAACGGCTTCGACAATGCCCGCTTCTTCTCGGGGTACTTCGTCGTCCCACCGCCGAAGGAGCTGGTCACCGAAACCGAACCGAGCGGGTTCATGCTCTACGACAACCACCCGAACCCGTTCAACCCGAACACGACGATCGCATTCTCACTCCCGGAGGAATCCGATGTGCGGATCATCGTCCGGAATTCCCTCGGCGCCGTCGTGACGGTGCTCGTGAACGACCGCAAGCCCGCGGGACATCACTTCGTCCAGTGGAATTCCCTCTCTTCGAACGGGGAAGTGATGCCATCAGGCGTGTATACCTACGAAATGCTTGCCGTTTCTTCTTCCGGGAAGGAATTCCAGCAAGTCAAGAAGATGATTCTCATGAAGTGAGAATCGCACCCACCCTGTCCCCGACACCCCGTCCGGCCCAGCCGGGCGGGGTGTTCCTTTTTCCCTTGGACAACTCAAGGCTTCCGAATCAACGGTCTTCTTCTCGCCGAATAGACGAGAAATGCGATTTCACTTCGTCCGTTCTCCGCGACGCAGTTCTCCCGTATATTTCCGCATTCAGTTATCGTCGAATCACCAGGAACGGCAATGAACGCACAGAGAGAACAATTCCTCCGGGAACTCGGTTACACGGACAAAGCGATCGCGTACATCCTCGAGGAAAAGAACATCGGCGAATTGGAAAACCCCTCCATCACGGCACGGCACCAGGGACGTTGCGGCGACATCATGGTCCTCCAGTTGGCTATCGACCGTTCGAGCGGCGTGATCCGAGACGCTCGTTTCCGGATGACCGGATGCGCGGGACTGCAGGCCGCAGGATCCGCTGTGACGGACATGATCCGCGGCATGCACATCGACGATGCGTCCAAAATCGAGGACCGCGATATCATCGACTTCCTGGGGGGAAGTTTCCCGGATTTCAAACTCGACTGCGTCGAGCTCGCCCGGGACACGCTTCGGAAAACCATCGAGGAATACAACAGGCAAGTTTCCTCATGACACGTATTCCGCCGTATACCATGTCCCTTGTCATCACGGTCATCACGCCTCCCGCATAACCGCTACCAGCCGGGCCGCCCGAGTCTTTTTCCCCGCAATCCCCTCTCGAAGAAGTGAACCTGCAGATGCATCCCCAAAGGACGTGACGGCCCTCTTCTTTCCTCCATATTTTCCCGAGGAAACGGAGCAGAATGCGGTAGACAGCACCCTGAACACCTTCATTGAACGCTTTCCCCATCTCACACTTTCTTTCGACCTATGAACCGCTGCTTGCTTCTTGGCCTCTTGCTCCTCCTTGCCGCCCTTTTTTCCCTCGGTGCACAAACGACGCACGAATCTTGGTATCCGATCATCGGTTCGGCGTACGTCGATAACGCCTCGTACTCGTTTCTCCGGCGCATGTGCGATGAGGCCGGTGGACGCCTGTCCGGAACGGCATCGAACGAGCGCGCACTCGGGATCCTCGCTGAGGAACTCGACCGTTTCGGGATTCCCATGCGGTTGGAACGTTATCGTTTCCCGGGTTTCATCCGCGGGGACGACACGGTCCGCGTCGTAGCGCCGTATACGGCAAACCTCCGTGCGGTCGCACTGGGGTACACGAACGCCTCGCCGTCCTTCGAAGCGGAGATCGCGATCATCCATGAAGCGGAACCGGGCGCGTTCGGGGAGGCCGATCTGCGGGAAAAGATCGTTCTCTGCACCGGCGAAACCCGTCCCGGCCGGGAACGCCTCCTCAGATCGGAGATCATCGATTCCGCGGCAGCCCGCCACGCGAAAGCCGTCCTTTTCATCGACACGCGCGGGTCGGGCGCAACGCTCGTGGGGACGGCGAATTTCCATGGAAAACCGAGCGCCGTCCCCGCTTTCAGCATCACCCTGGAGGAGGGGCGTCGTATCCAGCGCTTGATCGAAAACGG
>JARYLZ010000111.1 GCA_029907355.1 Bacteroidota bacterium
GTCGATGTACAGCGGGGCATCCATGGCGCGGTGGTCGTGGCCCCCGATGATGAGGTCCACACCGGGGATCTGTTCGGCGATCAGGATATCGCCGTTCAGGCCGAGATGCGAGAGGAGGATCACCGCTTCGCAACCTTGGGCCCGGAGGGACTGCACACTCGCTGAGGCCAGGTCTGGAATGAGCGTATCCGCAAACGCGACGTACGGGTAGGCGTTGGAAAGGATGTTCGTCGTCGGCGTCGTGAGACCGAAGACTCCGATTTTATGCCCTTTCACGTCGAAAATCGTTTCCGGCATCACGCGGAGGTCGAGACTGGCGAGCGTGGAGTCGAGCAGGGTGAAATTGGCGCTCAACAGGGGGAAAGACACGTTCGCCGAATCCAGCACGGCTTCGAGAATAGGGGCGCCGAGATCGAATTCATGATTCCCAAGGGCCATAGCGTTCAACCCCATCGTTTCGAGGAGTTCGAGCTCGAGCATGCCCAGGAGAGCGTTGTACATGAGATCGCCGACGGAGGCATCCCCCGCATGGAGGAAGAGGAGGTCCGGGTCGTCGGCACGGCTCTCTTCGAGGTACGTGGACAGGCGCGCGATCCCCCCCGCGTTCTGGGCGAGCGTCCCTGCATCCCGCGGTCCGGACGGGAGAAGGTTCGAATGCGTGTCATTGACATGGAGAATGGTGATCGTGTCGATCTGGGCGTATGCGAGGCCGCAGACCAGGAAGGAAAAGAGGAAACAGCGAAGCGGTGTTCTCATGGGCCGGTCTCCTATGTGGGTGGGTGAAATAAAATCTGCTCATCTCTTGCGTGAAAGGCAAGATGCAGAAGCGACAACGTCGCCCGTGCCGTCACGGCGCATGAGAATCGGATGAGATCGTCTTCTGTCGCCGGACGTCAGGCGACATTCCCTGCCGTTTTCGCCTCGGGAGTCTTCGCCGGAGGATTCTCCCCCCCATCCCATCGCGGCAGGCTGAACGCGAAGGTGCTCCCCTGCCCCTCCTCGCTTTCCACCCATATGCGACCGTTGTTGCGCTCGACGAGTTCTTTGCAGAGGATGAGACCCAGGCCGCTCCCCGGTTCGTTCGCCGTCCCCGGGGTGCTGTGAGCGATATCGAGACGGAACAGGTTCCGGAGTTGTTTCGGGCTCATGCCGACGCCGGTGTCGGTAACGGCGATCGCCATTTCGTGGTTGCGCACGGAAGACTCGATGGTGATCGTGCCGCCTTCACGCGTGAATTTGACGGCGTTGGAAAGGAGATTCTGGAGAATGGAACGCACCATTCGCAGGTCGCCGCACGCGGCGGGCACGCCGTTCACGTTCTGTACGATGGTCAGCTTCTTCCGCTGCGCGCTCTCCTGGAGAATATCGATGCTCTCCTCGACGAGTTTCCGCACATCGAGTCGAACCGGCTGGTAGAGCATTCTCCCCGTCTGCAGACGTGACCAATCGAGGAGATTCTCGAGGAGGGCATTGATCCGCATCCCGAGCGTGAACATGCTCGCCGTGATCGTGCGGAGCGTCTCGGGATCGAGGCGGTCGAGTTCCGTGTTCAGCAGTTCGGTGAAGCCGTAGAGCGTACTGAACGGTGCGCGGAGATCGTGTGAAATGATGGAAAAGAACTTGTCTTTGCTGGCGTTGAGTTGTTGGAGTTCCTCGGTGTACCGTTCGAGTTTTTCCTCCGCTTCCTTCCGGTCGGAAATATCCACGATCGTGCCGAAGAGTTCGCCCCCGATGAGTCGGACACTTTCGAGGATGCACACCGACCTCCCGTCCGCACGCTTGAGGCGGCATTCGTGCGCATACAACGAACCTCGCCGCCTGACTTTGTCGAGGAAGACGTCACGCTGCGAGGGGTCCAGGTAGAAATCGCGTGCGTTCATCCGCAATACGGTCTCGCGCGAATCATGGCCGAGAATCCGGACGAATGCCTCGTTGCAATCGATCATCGTCCCATCCGTCGAGAC
The DNA here is from genome assembly GCA_029907355.1 of Bacteroidota bacterium. Taxonomy (GTDB): domain Bacteria; phylum Bacteroidota; class Ignavibacteria; order SZUA-365; family SZUA-365; genus JARYLZ01. The sequence goes on from JARYLZ010000111.1 coordinate 1,965, forward strand.
CCGGTATACGCCGCTCACCGTGTTCTCGAACAACGAGCGATACCGCTCCTCGCTGAGCCGGAGCCGTTCCTCCGATTCCTTTCTCCGCGTAATATCCACCGCGACGCCGATCATCGCGAGCGGCCGACCGTTCTCGGAACGAACGACCCCCGTGAAGAGCTCGATCGGGAATTCCGTCCCGTCCTTCCGTCGGTTCATCAGTTCGCCGTGCCAGCCCCCGCGGAGAGTGGCATCGTAGGTCGTCACCTTCGCTGACGCTTCAGTGCGGAGGATATTGCAGTTCTTCCCGAGAATTTCTTCCCGCGTGTATCCGTACGTCCGGAGGAATGCGTCGTTGGCGAAGAGGATGTTGTTGTCGAGGTCCGTAATGCTGACGCACTCGCTGACGCTCCGAAGAGCTTGTGCGAGGAAGAGCGCCTCCCGTTCGACCTGCTTTTGCTCGGTCACGTCGAGGAAGGAAAACACGAACCGCTCACAACCAGGGAACCGCGCGATGCGCACGAAGCTTACCCGCGTCTCCCCTCCCGCGGTGAGCACCCGGCATTCCACGTGGGCGGGGGCATCGGACTCGCGAGTACAGCGGCGCTGTTTGTACTCCGCGAGCGGTTCCCTGTCCTCAGGGTGAATGATGTGCGACCATGGGAGCCTGTTCTCCAGGGTTTCGCGCGCGTAACCGGTGAAGCGTTCGAACTCGCTGTTGACCATGGTGATGATGTCGTCTTCCCCTACGACCACCGTCGCCGTCCCCGTCGTCTCGAAGATTTCGCGGTACGAGCGTTCCGCCTCCTTGGCGACACTGAGCAGTTTCTTGTACGTCTGGAGCTCGTGCTCGAATGCCGCACGAGTCGCATGGAGTTCTTCGCTCAACCTGGCGACCCTTGTCTGGAGTTCCCGTGAGTGTTCCCGGATCTTCCGGCTCTGCAGGAGCAGAATGAGCCAAATGACGGCGAGCGCGACGAACGTATAGAAGATGACATGCCGCCCGAGGGATTGGATGATGGCGAAGGGATTGCCTACCGCGCTTTCGACCTTCCGCCCCGATGCAGGTTGAGCCCCTCCCTTCCCTTGCCCGGCAATGCAAAGGGAATCGAGACACGAAGAAATGGAACCGGTTTCCCGACTCCCCGCTGCGGTCAAGCCTCGCGTTCGTGTCTCGTCGTTCTTTCTCTCTCCGCCGACTAACAGGGACGGGACCTCTCTCCCCCCTTGGCCCAGCGCTTTCAGGTAAGGGATGTTGCTGACGACGAAATACGCGACAAATACGCAAAGAAATATGACCTGGCCGTATACCAGGGCTGTCTGCAAGGGGGAATTCGGTTCTTCCGTCGCCTTCGTTCGTTTTTCCATCTTCCTTCTTCGCGCAATGCCGAGCGGAAATCCAAAATGTCTACGGGGTGAGTTACAATCGATGTGCCATGCGAATAATCCTTTTGTTTCCCAATATTTTACAGGTATGAAGCGCTACGAATTGCAATTTTTACCATAAGCTTTGTACTCGTGGCGCAGTATTTCATATCACCTTTTTCTTTCCCAACCCTTCCCTGTTCAAGGAGTGGGGAAACCGCTAGATCTCGATGTGGCGTTGCATTCTCCGTGACGATCCACCGCGCAGGGCGGTTTATCAGGGCGCTCTATGAGCAGAGCATCTTTGCCCTGTCGATAGGGAGTATGATCGCGGCGCCCGACAACCATCCTCATGGTACGGACCCGACACGAGCGTTGTCATAAGACGGAGGGAAAAGGTTTTGATGAGGACTTGCAACGGAGTCGATCATCGCAAGAATCGTGTTGGTGTTGCGTTTGCCACGAGCTTGCTCCTTCACCATACCCTCGCACTGTGCATCCGCGAAACTGTTTCCACAGCGCAGGAAGAGTCGCCGATCGATACGGATTCGTCACGATGAAAAGGCTTAACCCGTTCAGACCGTTCTTCCTCATCGAAGTCTGCCGATACACCTGTTCCCGGGAAAATCGGGACGGCCGTGGCCGGGCGACTCTCGCTCGAATCCGAAAACCCGATTTCTCCTCGAAAAATCTCCAGGAACTGAAATCAGAATTTGTACCCGATTTTCCTGAGGAAGAGCTTCCGTTCCTCGACGTCTTCCGTATCCTCGATGCCGAGAGGGCGGGCCCCGTCGATGACGCCGATGATTCCCCGTCCCTCGCCCCTCTCGGCGACGAGAACATCCACCGGGTTCGCCGTTGCACAGAAAATCCCGACAACCTCAGGCAATGCCTTGATGGCGTTCAGAACATTGATGGGGAAACCATTGCGGAGAAAAACGATGAAACTGTGACCTGCACCGATGTCCCATGCATTCCTCTTCGCGAAGTCGATCATCTCCTCGTCGTTCCCCGCCCATCGGACCAGCCGTTTACCCGATGCTTCGCAGAAACCGATCCCGAACCGAATAGCCGGGTTTGTCTGAACGATCGCTTCGTAGAGATCCTCGACCGTCTTGATGAAATGCGATTGCCCGAGAATGACATTGACGTCTTCCGGTTTTTCGACGCGTACGAGAGTCACATCCATGGTTCACCTCCGATGATATTGTGAAGAAAGGATGTTGCCATGCACAGGGGACGGTATCCGGATGAACCCGTTGACCGAACGAGGACCGTCTCATCGCCAGAGTAATCTCTAACCACCACCGACAGACGGATATTTTCGACCGACGACGGTTCTCGCAATATCTTCCGTTGACAGGCAAGCTCTCAGCACTGTGGGAATGTACACGCATTTTCACGTCGTATTCAACCAGGCGATGGAATACGGCTCACACGTCCCGCGTCATCATGCGACTGATCTTTTCAACCTCGTTCCATCCACCCGCAACCGTATCCTCACCGCCGCTTGCTTCCCTGCGCAAATCATGGAGTGAATCCGCCATGGGACAGGGACGTGCATCCCCGCAACGGAAAACGCGAGAAACCTGTACCCATTCCGTCTCGTGCAGATCCTGCAAGACATGGTCAAGAATGGGTTGAGATTCGCCCATCGACGGCACTACATTGCAGATTGAGCCGGAACACAACGTGAGCGAACGCGAGGAGACCACACGCCATGAAACACTTTCCGGGACCGGTAACTGGGGCGATACTTACCGCGCTTCTCCTCGCCGCTTGCTCGGAAATTCCGGACGGTGTCGACGACCCCGACATCAAGGGACCGACGAATCTCCGCGCGTTTTCCGCCGACACAGCCATCGTTCTGTTCTGGACACCTTCCCCCGACGAGGCTTGGCCGAATTTCGACAAGTACCGCATCACGATCCGGAACAAGAGCACGGGGGAGACGTCGGGGAGGGACGTCCCGAAAACCTCGAGAAGCATGCGGATCGGTGGCCTCACGAACGGGATCCGCTACGCGATCGTCATGCACGGCGTCACGACGGCCGGGAAAAAGAGCATCGATTCCGCTGCGATCGAGTGGTCGCCAGCTTCCCGTGTCATTCGCGACATACTCGGAAAACCGATCACCGTGTATGCAACCACATCGGAACATGCGGGCGGCCTGGATCTCGATGCGGACAGCGGCCGTGCTGAAATTGTCGCTCTCTCATCCGTCGCATTCCGTTCACGGGCGGAATTTTTCGTCCAGACCGCCCACTTCGCGGCCCCTTTGGAAATCTGCAGTCCCGACTTATGGTACAGCAACCCCGGCGCCGTGACCGAGTTTTCGACCGTCCCTCCGATCGATTCAGACGTGCTCGACGCCGGGGCGGCGACCTCCTCCCCCCCCGCAGCCACCTATACCCTGAAGACCGTAACAATCGAAGACGGGTTCAGGGACAAGGGACGCATTTACTTCGGCAGAGTCACGCGTGGGACAGAGAAATATTATTTCCGTCTGTTGGTGAAGAGGTCTCCCGCAGGAGGGCTCATTCATGGGAGCGGGCCGGACCGCTACCTCGAGGTCGAAGCGTCTTTCCAGACCGTCCCGCACGTCCCTTACGCCAAACCGTAAAGGACGCGAACTTGCGCTCTCTCCTCGCCACCCCGCGCACCGAGGAGAGGGGTTCAGAAATTGAACGTGAAAGCCAGCAGCGACTGGAAATGGAAACTCCCGTACCTCCCGAACCCCTTGGTCAAGCGGATGGTGCCGTCGATGCTCCCATGTTCATACCGGAGCAGGGCGTAGTTGACCGCCCCGAACACGCAGGGCATCCACGTGGTCGGGAAAAGCCCGGAGACTTCCGAGTCGATATCCGCCGTGGCGAAGAGGCACAGCGGTCCTCCCCCGAGATGAATCGTGAAGAAACGGGATAGGGCCGCCTGGACGAGGAGATCCACACCGATACCGTGAATGTATTCGTCGGTCCGGACATCGCTCCCGTCGCTCACGTATTTGACCTCGGGTCGAAGGCCGAGCCAGCGTTTCGCCATGCGGTGGTAGTACGCTTCGAATCCGAGCGAGAGGGGAAAGCCGAGGGTATCGAGGGGAATGATCCCCTGCGCACCGGCCATGACGCCGCCCCATATCGTGGTGGGCGTGCATTCGATGAGATCCTGCAAGGCGTCGGACGGTTCGGACACGCCGTTGTAGCCTCCCAGAAGGCGCATGGTGAAGGGTGTCGACTCCCGTCGCGTGCGTTTGAGTTGAAGCTTCGGTTGAGCTTCGAGAAGAGGGGGGAGTGTGCTCACGATGACCAGCACGGCACAAAGGGCACCGTTGTACCGTGAGAGAAACCGGTATTTCGTCCCGCAACACATCATTTTTCAATATCGCGCCGCGGGAGAGAATTATGCAAAAATCGCAGGGGGAAAAGCGCGTCCCCGGCGTGCGAACGTCACCGCTTCCCTTTTCACCCGAACGGTATGTTCGATGCGAACGCCGCGAGAACCGCATTGAATCGTTCCGGCGCTTCCAGGTTGACGAGATGTCCCGTATGGGGGAATACGTGCAGCTCGGCGTGGGGAGCGAGGGAAGCCATGACATGCGCGTGTTCGGGCGGTGTCAGAGCGTCGTTTTCACCCACGACGATGCACACGGGAGCGGTGCATCCGCCGAGCGTCGTCCTCCTGTCCGGCCGCTCCGCCATGGCCTCGAGCATTACCGCGGCGGATTCTGGAGGAGCTGCGCGCATGATCCGCTCCACCCGCGTACGCAGCGAAGGATCCCGCTCGATGGAAACAGGAGACAGCAGAGAAGGCAGGAGCGTCTCGACGAGCGGATCGATGCCGCGGGCGCGAATATCCGCCGCGAGCGAGCGTCGTCGCGCACGCGCCTCAGGGGGATCCGCCTCGGCACGGGTGCCTGCGAGAACGAGCCCCGCGAGTCGCGAAGGATACAACGCGGCGAAAGCGAGCGATACGTACCCCCCCATGGAACTCCCGACCAGGACGGCCCGATCGATGCGAAGAGTGTCGAGCACGGCCGCGACACAGTCCGCACACCGGTCCATCGAACACGCCCCTTCGAAGGGCAGTGACTCGCCGAAACCGGGGAGATCGCAACGGAGCACCCGGAAACTGCCGCTCAATGCGTGTGCCTGGGGTTCCCACATCGATGCATTGAGAGGAAAGGCGTGAAGGAAGACGAGGGGAAGTCCTTTCCCCTCGTCGTGGTAAGCACAGGGAGATTCCATAGGAACGAGCCGGTTGTTCACGTTTCCTTTTTCCGAGGGAACATGTCGTGCTGACAGAGCACCCCCTTCATGGTCGAGACGAGTAGGTCTTCCGGTGTATCGAGAACAGCCGCCAGGAGGCGGTACGCGCGCTCGTACCCTTCAGGCCAATCACTTGCCCTGGGACCCGCGACGTTCAATGTCCGGATCCGTTCCGCTGCGAGCCAGGCGCGCACTTTGGCGGCAGAACGCATGCGAGGTGTCGCCGCGATGTAAAGCGGTTTCTTCAAGCTTTTTGCGCAGAGTGCCGTCCATGCCGTACCGCCCGTCGGACGCCCATGACAAATGATGAGCGTGCCGTCGCTGTCCCGAACGTTCCAG
>JARYLZ010000112.1 GCA_029907355.1 Bacteroidota bacterium
CTCCCCGCCGTGGACGGGGAACTCGTACCAGTGCGTTCCCGTCACGGTCGCCGGGACGGGGAGCGACTTCATGAGCCAGCCGGTGGAGGGAGAGAAGGGGTTCCACGCGAAGAAGACCCAGATCGAGAGCGTGGCGAGGGCGACGAGGGGAACCGTCATCACGCGGGGGGACTCGTGGATGTGCTCGGCGACGTCCGGCCGCGACGGTTCCCCGTAGAACGTCAGGTATACGAGCCGGAACATGTAGAACGCCGTGAGGGCCGCAACCCCGAAACCGATGTACGGCATCATGAGCCCCATGCCGCCGCGCAGAGAGCCGAACGCCCATGCCCCCGCGAGGATTTCGTCCTTGCTGAGGAAACCGGAGAACAGCGGGACACCCGAAATCGCGAGGGTGGCGACGAGGAACGTCGCGAAGGTCACCGGCATCCTCTTCCGCAACCCGCCCATGTTGCGGATGTCCTGCGGATCCGTCTCGTGGTCGTTCACGGCGTGCAGGCCGTGGTGCATGGCGTGGATGACCGAGCCGCTGCAGAGGAAGAGACACGCCTTGAACATCGCGTGGGTCACGAGGTGGAACATGCCCGCAGCGTACGCGCCGACGCCGAGGGCGAGCACCATGTACCCCAGCTGGCTGACGGTCGAATAGGCGAGCACCTTCTTGATGTCGTTCTGCGCTATGGCGATCGTGGCGGAAACGAAGGCGGTGACCGCGCCGATGACGGCGATCACGAAGAGCGCATCGCCCGCCAGCAGGGGGAACACGCGGGCGACGAGGTACACGCCCGCGGCGACCATCGTGGCTGCGTGGATCAACGCGCTGACGGGCGTCGGACCTTCCATGGCGTCGGGGAGCCAGGTGTGGAGGGGGAACTGGGCGCTCTTCCCCACTGCCCCGCAGAACACGAGGACACCGGCTGCCGTGAGCCACGCGGCACTCCCGAACGGCAAGCGCCCCGCGGCGATGTTCGCGAACAGCTCGTCGAAACGGAACGTCCCGTACGAGACGAACAACACCATGATCCCGATCCACATCCCGCTGTCTCCGATCCGGTTTACCAGGAACGCTTTTTTCGAGGCATAGGCAGGACCGGGCTTCTCGTACCAGAACCCGATGAGCAGGTACGAACTGACCCCCACGAGTTCCCAGAACATGTACATCATGAGGAAGTTGTTCGTGACCACGATGCCGAGCATCGAAAACGCGAACAGGCCCAGGTAGGCGAAATACCGGCTGTACTTGGCATCGCCGTGCATGTACCCGATCGAGAAGAGGTGGACGAGCGCCGAAATCAGCGTCACGACGACGAGCATCACGGCGACGAAATTGTCGATCATGAGACCGAGTTCCACCTTGAGGGGAACCGCTTGGCCGAACACCGTCATGGTCGCGTGGAAATCCACCCACGTGAACACCGCCTGGATGGGCGCGGACGGGAACCCGGGTACGCCGGGCGCCGCGGGCCGCGTGAGCGTTCCGATCATCACGACGAACGAGAGCGCGAGGGCGATGAAGAGGATCCCCGTCGCGATCGTGTCACCGTTGCGGGGAAGCCTCTTCCCGGACGCGAGGAGCAGGAGGAAGGAACCCAGCGGCAGGAAGAGGATGAGAATCGTCAGGGTGAGGAGGGTCTCGGGGGACATGGTGATCGTGACTGCGCGTGATGGGGGAAGTGTGTCATTCCACCGCGAGGATCGTGAACTCGATGCGGCGGTTTCGCTGCCTCCCTTCCTCCGTGGTGTTCGGGGCGATCGGCCGCGATGGACCGTACCCCTTCGTCTTCATTCGCTCCGGGGTGATGCCTTTCGCCGCCAAGTAATTCCTGACGGCGTTCGCCCGGCGGAGGGAGAGGTCGCGGTTCGCGCGTGCCGAACCGCGGTTGTCGGTGTGCCCGCCGATCTCCACGACCATCCGCGGGTAGTCGGTGAGCGTCTTCAGCGCCGCGTCGAGCGCGGCGAAGGATGCAGGGAGGAGATCCGCGCTGTTCGGCGCGAACTCCACGTTCTCGAGGATGATGGTGGCCCCCTTGCGGATATCCGGTCGCGGGACCCGCGTGTCGGGACAGCCGTCCTCGTCGTCCACACCGTTTATCGTTTCCGGCTGCGTCGGGCAGCGGTCCTTTCCGTCGGGAATCCCGTCATCGTCCGTGTCGGCCTTTCGCGGGTCCGAGCCGTGCTTCTTGACCTCGTCTCCATCCGCCAGCCCGTCGCCATCCGTGTCCGCCGTGGACGGGTCCGTTCGGTACCGCAGGATTTCCTCGCCGTCGGTCAGCCCGTCGCCGTCGCTATCCGGGTTGCGGGGATCCGTTTTCCGCTGGATCTCTTCATTGTCGCGAAGGCCGTCCCCATCCGTATCGGGGTTCCGCGGATCGGTGTGATGCACACGGATTTCTTCCGCATCGCCGAGGGCGTCGCCATCCGTGTCCGCCTTCAACGGGTCGCTGCGGTGCACGAGGACTTCCTCTCCATCTTCGAGACCGTCGCCGTCGGTATCGCGCTCTTTCGGGTTCGTGCCCTGGGCCGCCTCGTCGCCGTCCTGGAGCCTGTCCCCGTCCGTGTCGGGGTTGAAGGGGTCCGTCCCCCTCGCGATCTCTTCGCTGTCCGTCAGGCGGTCGTCGTCGGTGTCGGTCTTCAGGGGGTCTGTCCGGTACTTCTTGGCTTCCTCCCCGTCGGTGAGGCCGTCTCCGTCCGTATCGGCGACCATGGGGTCCGTTTTCCACCGCATCTCTTCCATGTCGCTCAACCCGTCCCGGTCACGGTCCTTACGACCGAAGAGGAGAAACTGGAGAGAGAGCGTCAGGGTCGCCCACGAGTCCGATGCTTCCTCGGAATGTGTGGTGTAATTGACGGGGTCCAGCGCGGCGAAATTCTCGATGGTTTCCTTCCCGAATCCGTCCATCATGTCGCTCCCCTTCCCGATCAGGAAGCGATACGCGATGTCCAAATTGACCGAGAACCGCTCGGTGAGGGTGATATCGAAACCGAGTCCCACCGGCACGATCAATTTCACGTTCGCGTCGGCAGGAAGGTTCGAACGCCCCTCCTCGAAGGACCCGCCGCTCCGGGGTATGCGGAACGGGTAATCTCCGAACGTGACATTGAGGAGAGGCTCTCCGCCGACTTTGCGTTCGATGTTGGAATTCTCGAACGCCATCACGCCCGCCCCCAACGAGAAGTAGGGATTGACCGTCCGGTGCGGGAACATGTTGACGAGCACGCGGCCTTCGACGAAGGAGAGCTTGTCGACCTCGAGGATTTCGCGTTTCACCTCGTCGCTGGACGTTCGCGAAGAGAAATTCTCGAAGGAAGTATTCCCTCCCAGGCGCGGGTCGCGGTAGAACTGGAGTGTGTAGTTCCAGGCGAATTTCCCCTGCCAGCGACGGTTGTAGACGTAGTTGCCGGCGCCGGCGTCCAACTGGACCGCGATCTCCGGGATGGCGAAGTACTTCACCCCCACCTGGCCGAAGGAACCGAAGTGCTGGTCGGTGAACTCGCCGAAATACTTCGTTGCTCCGCCCCCCGCCCCGACGAAGAAGGCACCCTGCGGGTCGTGCGTATACGTGATTTTCTGAGCATGCACAGCACAGCACGCGCATGTGAAAAGAGTCGCTGCGACGGGGACGAAGCGGTGCATGGCGGTTCCTCCTCTCATCGTGGGCGGTGCCTTACTCCTTCAGGGTGTCGATCGTGTCGGCATTCACCGTCTGGTGCTGGCGGTAAATCTGCAAGACGATGGCGAGCGCGACGGCCGCCTCGGCCGCCGCGAGGATGATGACGAAAACCGCCGCGACGTGACCGTCGAGATTCATCGCCTGGAACCGCGAAAAGGCGACGAGGTTGATGTTCGCGGCGTTGAGGATCAATTCGACCCCCATGAGCATGAGAATGGCGTTACGCCGCGTGGCGACCGCCAGGATGCCGAGCGTGAAGAGGAATGCCGAGAGAACGAGGTAATGCGTCAGGCCGACCGTCATGCGTCTCTCCTCCGTCCATTCGTCCGCGCGATCAATGCCGCGCCCATGATCGTAACGAGGAGCAGGATACCGGCTACCTCGAAGGGGAGCAGGTGGGTGGTGACCAACCGGTCGCCGATCGCCGCGGTCGTACCCTCTGGGGAAGGGAGCTCCGGCTCGACGAACCACGAGGCCCGCGTGACGAGGCGGAGCAATGTTCCGAGCAGGATTCCCGAGACGATCGTGGCGGGCATGGTCTTCAGAACGCCGCCGGGGAGATCGACGTTGGTCACCCGTGTCGTGAGCATCACGCCGAAAATGAGGAGAACGAGGATTCCCCCGATATAGATCATGATCTGGGCGACCGCGAGGAAATCGGCGTGGAGCAGGACGTAAATCCCTGCGACGCCGAGAAAGGTGAAAAGCAGGGAGAACGCGGCATAGACCACGTTGCGCGCGAACACGACGACGAGCGCCGAGACCGCGGCCAGCGCCGCGAAAACGTAGAACAGGACATCCGGATAACTCATGGTCGTAGCTGCTCAGGTGGTTGCGTCGTGAGAGGGATTCGCCAAGTCGGCTGCTTCGGCTTGGACCGTTTTTTTCTGCGTTTCCACTGCAGCTGCGGTTTTCTTGGCTTCCTGGTCGCGCTGGTACGCCTCGAGGGCTTCCTTCTTCATTCGTGCCTGGTCGTGCGTCATTGACGAGAAGCGATACATCAGGTCGGAACGCCGGTACTCGGAGAATTCGAACACCCCCGTCATCCGGATACACGCGGTCGGACAGGGGAAGACACACAACCCGCAGAAACAGCATTTGGCGAAATCGATGTCGAAGCGGGTCACCCACAGCCGTTTTTTCGTCCCCGTGGACGTCGTGCCGAGATCCTCGTTCGGGAGCGCCTTCACCGTCTCGATCTCGATGCAATGGACGGGACAAGCCTTGGCGCACTGCTCGCACCCGATGCAGTCGTCGATGCGTACGTAGAGCCTGCAACGCGCCCGCTCCGGCACCGGTCGTTTCACGTTCGGGTACTGGAAGGTGACCTTCCGCATGAACATGTGCTTCCACGTGATGCCCATGCCGACGAGAACCGTCCAGAGGGCGTCCTTGATGTTTTTGAAGTATCCGCTCATAGGGCTCTTTTCCGCATGGATTCGACCGCGCTCCGTTACAGGACCACGACGAGAAAACCGACGATGAGGGCAATGCCGAAGGAAAACGGGATCAGCACTTTCCAACACATGTACATGAGCTGGTCTACCCGGAGACGGGGAAGGGTCCACCTCAGCCATATCATCACGAAAACGAAGAAGATCCCCTTGAAAGCCAGCCAGAGGAACTCCTCGACGGCTCCCAGCCAGGGGACGCCGATGAGCGCGCCGATCGTCGTCCCGTACGGGCTGTACCACCCCCCGAGGAAAACGACGGATACGACGAGCGACACGAGGAGCATGTTCGCGTATTCCGCCATGAAGAACATGGCGAACTTCATGCTGCTGTACTCGGTGTGGTAGCCGGACACGAGCTCCGAGTCGGCCTCGGGGATGTCGAAGGGTGTCCGGTTCGTCTCCGCGAGGGCGGAGATGTAGTACATGAGAAAAGCGGCCGCGAAGAAGGGGAGAAACACGAGATTCGTCCACGACCCTTCGACGAGACGACCGCTCGCGAGCGTCACGGCCGATTTCGGCCCGCCGAACACGAACCAGTTCCAGATACCGCCCGCCTGCGCCGTGACGATATCCTGCATGTTCAGCGTCCCGATGTAGAGGACGACGATGAGCAGGGACATCGCGGCGGGCACCTCGTAGCTCACGATCTGGGCCACGGAACGCATGGCGCCGTAGAGCGAGTACTTGTTGTGCGACGCCCACCCCCCCATCATGATCGCGACGACGCCGATGGAGGCGATGGCGAGAACGAAGAACAGGCCGAGGTCGAGGTTCGCTCCGACATACGCGCTGCAGAACGGGATCGCGGCGAACGCCGCGTACGATCCCATGAAAGCGAGGAAGGGTGCGAGGTTGAACAGGAAGGTGTCAGCTGGCCGCGGGGTGATGTCCTCCTTCTGGAGGAGTTTCAGCACGTCCGCGACCGGCTGGAAAATGCCCCACGGTCCCGTCCGCATCGGGCCGAGCCGGTCCTGCATCCACGCCGAGATTTTCACTTCCCCGAGGATGGCGAGGAGCGCGTAGAGCAGGATGAATACCAGCGGCAGCGCGCAGTAGAGAATGACGGTGAAGAGGTTGTCGCCGAAGATCTCTGTGAGGAACTGTGCCATGGGGGACTCGTGGTATGGGTTCGGCTCGTCGGGGTCAGCGGTCGATCTCTCCGAGAACGATATCGATGCTCCCCAGGATCGCGACGAGGTCGGCGATCAGGTGGCCGCGCGAAATCTCGTCGATGACGGAAAGATTGACGAACCCCGGCGGGCGGCATTTCACGCGGAACGGGTTCCCGCTCCCGTCGCTGATGACGTAGAACCCGAGCTCGCCGCGGGGGTTCTCCACACGCGCGTAGACCTCCCCCTTGGGGGGGCGGATGCGTTTCGGGATCGCAGCCTTGACGTCGCCGGGCGGAAGGGCCGCGACCGCCTGCTCGATGATGTTGCAGCTCTCTTCCATCTCTCGCATGCGCACGATGTTCCGGTCCCAGCAGTCCCCGACGGTCCCCATCTCGCCGCGCCCGATTTGCACCTTCCACTCGAAGCGGTCGTAGATCGAGTAGGGATCGTCGCGCCGGAGATCCCAGTCCACACCGGAGCCGCGCAGCATCGGCCCGGAACACCCGTAGTTGATCGCGACATCGGCCGGGAGGACACCGATGTTCGCCGTCCTGTCGATGAAAATCTTGTTGTAAATGAGGAGATCCAGGACCTCCTTGATCGTCGGGCGGAAACGCTTCACGAAATCGAGGACGTCCTTCTCGAAGCCGTCGTACACGTCGTGGGAAAGCCCCCCCACCCAGAAGTAATTGTACAGCAAGCGCCCGCCGCAAGTCCTCTCGAAAATGTCCAGGATGAATTCCCGGTCCCGGAAACAGTAGAGGAACGGCGTGAACGCCCCGAGGTCGAGCCCGTACGTCCCCACCGCGACGAGGTGCGAAGCGATGCGTTGGAGTTCCGCCATGATCACGCGGATGTACTCGACGCGCTCGGGCACCTCGATCCCCAACAGGCGCTCGACCGCGAGGACATAGCCGTGGTTGTTGTTCATCGACGCGAGGTAATCGAGACGGTCCGTGTAGGGGACGACCTGCGGGTACGTCATGTTCTCGGCGTGCTTCTCGAAACAGCGGTGCAGGTACCCCATGTGGGGGATGACTTTCACGACGATCTCCCCGTCGAGAACCAGTTCCAAGCGCAGGACACCGTGCGTCGACGGGTGCTGGGGCCCCATGTTCAGCACGAGCTCGTCGGTGCGGAGGCGCCCGCTCTCGATCTGCTCGACGATGGATTGCTTGAGGTCGGACATGGACGGTCGGCTCCGGCCGCTTAGTAGGGGACTTTGATTCCGTTGTAGAACTCGGGCATCTCGTAATCCTTCCGCAGGGGATGCCCCTCCCAATCGTCGGGGAGCAGGATGCGGCGCAGGTCGGGGTGCCCTTCGAAGACGATCCCCAACAAGTCCCACGCTTCCCTCTCGTGCCAGTCGGCCGTGCGCCAGACACGCTCGACCGTCGGGACACGCGGATCTTCTCTCGGCACGATCACTTTGAGCGTGAGCCGCTGCCGCTGCTTGATCGACCCCAGGTGGTACACGACGCCGAGCGTACCGTCGGTATAATCGACGCCGCTGAGGCACATCAGGGAATCGAAATCGTACCCCGGTTTGTCGCGAAGGTGCAGACACACGTCATGGATCCCTGCGGCGGGTAC
>JARYLZ010000113.1 GCA_029907355.1 Bacteroidota bacterium
CCTGCTCTGCAAATCGGGCCAGGAACGCATCCGGAAGATACGCCGCCTGCCGTCGGATAAGCCGCTCACCTTCGTCACGGCATCCCTCTCCGACATCGCCGAGTATGCCCACATCTCGGACAGTGCATACAAGGTGCTCCGTCACCTCGTCCCCGGACCGTACACGTTCCTTCTCCCGGCTTCGAAACTCGTCCCGAAACTCGTGCTCGACCCACGCAGGCGGACCACGGGAATCCGCGTACCGGCGAATGTGATTTGCCAAGAGTTGATCAAGGCGCTTGGGAACCCTCTCATCTCGATGTCGGCGCGCCTTCCCGATTTCGAAGAGGCGGAGACCGCCGAGGAATTGTTCGAGCAGTTCGATCACCTCGTCGATTTCGTCATCGACGACGAGGGGGTCTACCGCTCCCCTTACAGCGGCGAACTCTCGACCATGATCGACCTCACCGACGAGGTTCCGGTCATCCTCCGCGCCGGACTGGGGATCGAACTCGCCGAGGAGTACCTCTGAATCGAGCGGCACCGTTCCCGCCTTCCCTGGAACGACTACGGTGCCGGGGTTTTCCGTGCATCCTAGCGCTGGAGTCCACGGGATGCGGTTCCTTCACACGCGTGACCGGGGCAGGGGATGCCCTGATCGCCGTGCGCGTGCTTCGTGGGTCCCTTTCGGTTCTCACCGCTCGGGACAGCCGATCCACTCGCGGAATTTCTTGAGGTATGGTTTGAAGCCATAACGGCGCGCCTCGCGATAAGCATCGCAGGGTTCCATCCCTTCCGTCTCGACACGGTATTTCGCGATAATAGCCCCTGTCCGGTCCGCCCCGTGGGCGCAGTGAACGTACACCCTGCCGCGGTCGAGGAAGGCTCGGATGCGCTCCCACTGTTCCTGGGAGGGCGGCGAGCTCCCGAGGTATACCCCGGCGTACTCGAGACCGAGTTCCTTCGACCAGTGGATCTCGTTGGGACCGGTGAGGGGAAGAGCATCCTTCGCGAGATTGAGCACGGCGGTAATGTGGTACACGCGCCGCATGGAGTCGAGCTGTTCACGACGGGTGATCCGGGAACCACGGAAATTCCCGTTCACCGTCGTATCGAAGTTCGCCGGGAGCCACGGAAATGGTGACCGCACCTGGGCTTCGGTCGCCGCGCCCGCCATGATCAACAATCCGAACATCGCGGCGGAAGCACCCTTCAGGACCGAACATCCCCCCCGTATGCGGAGGGAATGGTACGGAGACGAATGGGATCGTCGACGGTGTGTCATCTCCCCACGGGCGTCTCGACGACGACGCTTACCGTTCGGCAGTACGCGCGTCCTTCCGGCAGGTCATTGTCGTAGATACTCGATTCGCCCGCGCCGTAAACGCGAACTCCCGTCACGCCGAGCGCAGCCGCAGTGGAACGGGCACGGCCTTCCGAGAGTCGCTGGTTGTAGTCCGCCTCACCCATGCGGTCCGTGTACCCCGTAATGGACACCGAGGCGTCCCGAGGGATACGAGTCTTGATGTACTCCACGACGCGTGCGTTGCGCGCGTTCAGAGCAGGGGAATCGAAGTCGAAGAGAATCAGGTTATAGCGCTCGATTTCTTTGTCCGCAAGCCGTTCCGCGCGTTTTTTCCGGATCGTGATCTGTTCCACCTTGATATCGGCATCCACCGTCTTGACTTCCTGGTTGGCTCCGTCGCGAACGGAAAGACGATAGACGATCGGCTCCTCGGTGCCGGGTATGGTTTCCTGCTCCGCATCGATCATCCATTCGAGAACGCGGGGAGGTTCCTGTGACCCGGAGAATTGCTTCAGTACGCGGTTCCCCTGACGGGCAGTCAAGGTCCACTCGATCACGTTCGCTTGCGCCGTTACCGACGGGTAGAAACGCATGACCGAAGGCCGGACCGAACGAATGGTATCGGCCATTACGACGGGATCCAGGATGGCGGGGTCGTCCGTGATCATCTCGACGCGACGGTTCTCGGCGATTCCGTCGGGTTCGGTGACGCGGGACGGCATCTCCGGGAGGTTGCGCTCCTGGACAGTGATCCGTGAGGGGGAAACGCCCCAGATGGTCTGAAGGTATTCCCGTACAGCATCCGCGCGCCGACGGGACAAAGCGAGATTCCCCTTCTCCGACCCCTCATCCGAATTGCACCCCACGAGTGTAATCCTCGCCGTAGGCCTTTCGACCATCCGCCTGCCGATAATGTTCAGGATGTCGTGGTACACTTCGATCGTCCCCCGGCCGCGGAGGTCTTCCATGGCGAACGATGCCGCTTGTTCCCGCGTGAGCGTGCGATACCGGGAGGGAATAGTCGCCGAGGATTCCTCGAAATAGATATAGGGCAGAAGCGGTTGGACATCGGTCGAAACGAATTCCTCGACCCGGACGACGATCAGCGGGAATTCTTTCCCTTCTTCGTCGACGCCCACGGCACGGACATCCGCCGTCAACAGGGGAGGCGGAGGGGGAGGTGGGGGCAGCGGGGGCGGAGGCGGAGGCGGTGGAACTTCCCTGCGCGCCGGCCTGTACCGGATGGAGACACCTGCACGAAACGCGTTGGCGGACCATGCCAGGCTTTTCACGACGGGGACGAGCCCGACCGAGAAGAGAACTTCCGGCGAAGCGGTCAACGTCCTCTCGGCATTGAGCGGGACTTCATACCGTGCGCCCAAGAGCAAGGCGGCTTCTATGGAAGACGCTTCCGGGATGTCTCCCGACAGAGCGTTCCGCGTCCGCGTCTGCGTTTCGGGGAACACACCGATGTCTTGGGGTTTGACGATCGTTTCTTTCTGGCTGTAACGGCTTCGCGTCACGATCGCGAGACGGGGACCTGCGAGAAGAGACAGCGTTTTCCATACCCTGTAATCGACGAGAGGTTCCAACCCGATCGATGCCAGCTCGGCGTCCAGTGTGTGTTCGAACTCCCCGTCCATCCCTTGTCCATCTACCGACACGTATGTCGGTTCCACAGCGGAGAGCAGGGCACCGTACGAAGAATAACCGGCACGGACATCGAGGGCCGTCCTGAGAAAGAGAGGGATGCGATAGAACAGGCCGAGCGAGAAACCGCCCCCACTGCCGCTCTCGAAGCGCGGGCAGCAATTGGGGACACCGGGAAGCTTGCCGAAATTCGTCCAGTGTTGGTTGAAGTTATAGGAGGCGTAAACGCCTATTCCCTGGCGTATGGTATCGTCCGTAAGCCCCGGTTGGGCTTGTGACCGTACGGCTGTCGCGAGGACGATCAAGGGACAGATGGTGAACAGGATTGCTCTCATTTCTCATCACGGATGTCGATGGCTGGAAAGTATCACAAATTCCTCGTCAAAGGAAGTGTTTTTCCTTTGCCGCATTTCTCCTTCACCATGCGGAGGGGAAACTCGTCGAGCGGCATGAACTCGGCCTGAACATGATGCCGGACGTTGTGGGTAGGAATTCGGTGGAAAAGAGCCCGTCCATTCCTTTTTCCAACTGGATTTCCCATTCCGCTCAGGCGTCCCTCCATCTCATACCGTCCATTCGAATCGAACATCATCCGGATATGCCCTGACGCGCTGGGGCGAATGGGCGACGATACGGATATCTTCCTACTTCGCTACCGTCATCCACTCGACCAGAACGGTGTCCGGCGAGCGCAAAACGTACGCATAGATGCCGGTCGAAAGTCCGCCCGCGTCGAACACGGTGCGATAGCGGCCCTTCTCGTGATAGGAGTCCGCCAGCACGGCGACTTCCCTCCCGAGGATATCGTACACGGAAAGGCGCACCGCTCCCGGTCCCGGCACTTCATACTCGATCACCGTTTGTGCGTTGAAGGGGTTCGGCGTGTTCCGGCCCAAGAACAGACGCGCGGATCCGTCGAACAGGCGAACACCGCCCTCGCGGCACACGTTCACGCGGAATTCTCCGTCCAGCAAGGTCACATCCACCTTTTTACCGCCGGTGAACACGACGTCCGCAAGATGAAGGGGCGTCGACTCTATGGGCCCGAGGGCCGCGCGGAAGACCGGCCTAGAAAGCACGAGCGGAATCCCGGCCGACGTGTCGAGAGAGGCTCGTACAGGCACAAACCGATCCTCTCCCTGGACGGTCCCAAGCGGCGTCTCACCGAGGGGAACGAGAAGACCCCGGTGGAAACGTAAGACGGCGGTGAATTCGCACGGCAAAGCCGACACCAGTCCGTGTGCGCGTTCGAGAATGACGGGAATTTCGACGACGTCTCCGGGGGATGCCTCGATGACCGGCAACGCCACGACTGCGGACGCTGTCACCGCTTCGAAATAGTCGTACGGCTCCGACTCGCTCGTGCACCCGTTCACATCCACGATACGGACCCGGTATCTCCCTTCGAGCGGATGCACGAGGAAACGGGATTCCGCACCGGGACAGAGTGTGTCGTTCCGGTACCATGCATAGGAAACCGCCCCGGCATCGGTGTACAGGGTATCCTGCGACACTCTGATGACAGGCTTTTGCGGCCTCGGGAACACGCTCACGACATGCGGCCGCGAGCAGTTGCGGCACCCGTCTGCATCGACGACGCAGACCAGATAAGTGCCGCTGTCCGTCACGGCGAAGAAACGCTCCCCGCTGCGGCGCCTTCCGCTCCCGTCCAGCCACTCGTACACGGTATACCCACCCCCCGCATCGAGGACAACCGTATCTCCCTCGCAGAGCGTAGACGGCCCGCTCACGATCGGCTGTGGGAGCGGAAAAACCGTAACGGCAATGGTGTCCGACGTCCCCTCACAGCCGGATGCATCCTTGACGCGCACGGAGAACACGCCGCCGGTTGTGCGTTTCAGCCGCCGGTCACTACCGATCACGGTTTCTGACGAGTCGAACCATGTATATTCTTCGTACCCTCCCCCCGCATCGAGGATGACACTGTCGCCCTCGCAAAAAGCGGAGGATCCGATCAACATCACACGGGGGTGAAGCGAGGACGATACGGTCACCTCGCATTCGGCGGACCGTTCGCATGCGAGAGAGTCGATCCGTACATGGATGCGCACCTTCCCCACGCCCGGGCCGCCCCAGCGGACGACGACACTATCGAGATTCGAGGGGCCGATCAGGACGCCGTTCTCCACATCCCACCGGAAGGAGAGCCCTCTGCTCGCCTGCACACGGTAGACGGCCGTCGCACCGATGCACGCCGAACGCGGACCGTCCACGACCGGTGACGGCGGATCGACGACCTCGATTTCCAAGGCCCGAGATTTTCCACGACAGCCGTTCGAATCCACGACCGTGACCTCCACGCGCGTGGAGGATTTCACCACGCAGGTATCAGCCGTACCGCCATCGTGCCAGAGATAACTCGCATAACGCTTTTCCGTTCGGATGACGGCACTGTCGCCTGCACAGAACACTCGGTGTCCCCCGTGGAAGAGGATCGGCTCCGGCGCGGGAAGAATACGAATCTCCCGGGAAACCGTGGCCGAGCACCCGCTCGAGTCCACGATCTCCGTCAAGCGGATACTACCGGCCTTTTCACCGTTCCACTCGATGAGAATCGTGTCCGGTGAGGACTGCAGGACCTTCCCGTTCTCGACGGCCCACCACCGCTTGACGCCGGCTACGGAGGGAGCGGTGTAGAGAGCGGACTCGCCCCCGCACACCGTTTCCGGCCCTGTGAAGAGAGGTTCAGGTTTCGGAAATACGCGGATGAAAAGGGGCGGCGCGTTGCCGACGCACCCGAACTCATCGAGGACCGTGACCGAATAGAGGCCTTCCCGTGAAACGGTGATTTCCGCCGTTGTGTCTCCCGTCGACCACCGGTACGAACGATATTCCCCATCGGTACGCAGGCGGACCGTGTCGCCATCGCAGAGATGGATGCGCGGTTCCGCGACAATGATTGGTCGCGGGGGATCGTGTACGAACACCCGAACGGAATCGTAGCCCGTGCATCCCAAGTCGTCGACCACAGAGAGGAGGTAAAGACCCGGTGCGCGCACGGTGATACGCTGGAGGGTGTCGTCCATGCCTCCCGGTCCCCTCCATCGCCAGGATACGTAGCCGCGCCCTCCGTCGAGAACGATGCTGTCGCCGGAGCAAAGATGGATGACACCGGCAGGTTCGATCCTGGGTTTCGGTCCCGCGGATACGTTCACGGGAAAGTGCACCGTCCCCGCGCACCCCGTCGAGTCGTTGGTTACGGTCAGGGAAAGCGTTTTCTTTCCCTGTTCGTACCAGCTGACACGGACGGACGAAGAATCCGAACCGGAAAGGATGATCCCGCCTTCGGCGGACCAGCGATACGAGCACCCCGCCAATGGAATCGTATTGTACGATGTTGTCGCGGCAACGCACACCGTGTCGGGTCCGTGGATTGCCGGTTCGGGTGCCGGCAGTGTTCGAACGGTCACAGGCGGCGATACACCCCAGCATCCCGCGGCATTCGCAACACGCACCCGGTATTCACCGTCAGCACGCACAACGAGGTAACGCATCGACTGCCCGGTTGACCACTCATATGAGAAATACCCCTCGCCCGCGTCCAGTATCGTGCTGTCGCCGGGGCAGAAAACGAGTGGGCGGAGCGGTACGATGACTGGCGAGGGATAATCGAAAACCGTCACCTCGACCGAATCACGACCCTCGCAGCCGAGGGAATCGCGAACGAGAACGGCATAGATTCCTGCTTCCCTCGCGAAGATGGAGGGGGTCTGCGCCCCTGTGGACCATGCGTAGAAGGGGTAGCCGGGCGTTGCACGGAGAAGGACACTGTCTCCCCTGCAGAGAGCGAGCGGTCCGGACGCCGTTATTCGTACCTGCGGCCGCGGCAGGACGAACACGACCACCGTCGCTCGCGTGGTGCACCCCACGGCATCGCGCACCTCCACCTGGTATGCGGTGGTCGTCGGCGGTCGGGCGACGGGGTCGGGAATCGTGGTCGAACTGAGTCCTGCATCCGGCGCCCATCTGAAGCGGTACCCTCCTGCCCCGCCCGATGCACTCGCCGAGAGGCCGACCGTGCCTCCCTCGCATACTGTTTCATTCCCCTTTACCGACACGGTGAGCGTGCTGACGGAGACCTTCACGCTGTCTTCGGCGACGCAACCGAGCGCATCGATCACACGCAGTGTGTAGGTCGTCGTCCCTCCCGGGCGAGCTGTAGGGGCGGGTACGTCGGGCCGGTCGAGACCTTCCGCGGGGAACCATCGGTAGGAAAACGGGGCTGTCCCGCCTTTCACCACAGCGTTGAGGGGAGTGGATTCGCCCTTGCACACGAACGCATCCGACCCCGCATCGACCGTGAGGGTGCGGACCTCCACCGTTACGCTGTCCCGCGTTTCGCAGTTCAGCGAGTCCGTCACGGTGACGGTATAGACCGTCGTGCTGTCCGGCGTTGCGAGCGGGTGTTGAGTCCCTGCATCGCTTAAACCGGCGGCAGGGCTCCAACGGAAACGGAACGGCGGCGTTCCGCCGAAGACGCGGGCATGAAGGGAAGCGTGGGTCCCTCGGCAGATCACCGTGTCCGGTCCCGCGTCCGCTTCGACATCGGAAATCGACACGGTGATCGGTTCGGAGAGCGAGTAACAGCCGGAGGCGCTCTTCACCATGACGCGATACTCGCCGCTGTCCGACACGACGAGGGTACGCTGGTCGCCGCCCGGTTCCTTTTCGCCGTCCCGGTACCACTGG
>JARYLZ010000114.1 GCA_029907355.1 Bacteroidota bacterium
TGTCCCGCGTGAGGACAGCGTGTGCACATGCCGGCGGAGCATGCCCACCGACCCGTTGAACGCGGGCTGGGGGGTGGCACCCGCATCGTGCGCTTGCATTCTCGCGGTGAGCAGTGCGGGGATTCGGAATACCGGGAACGAGCGGCACACGCGATCGAGATCCTCGCTTTTCCCGAGCACCTGCGCTTCCTGCTCGATCGCTTCCGGCTCGTCGAGGAAGAGTACCGCATCGGGCGAGAGATGGTCGAACAGGGTCTGCCGCCGGGGGAATGCATCTTTGTCGAGAAAAAGCGCGGTCAGGAACGAAACGGACGGGAGCATGCGGATCGATCGCTGGCTGAGCGGGTCGAATTCCCGGATCGACTCGACGAGGTCGCCGAGGAATTCGATGCGCACCGGCCGTTCGAAACCGACCGGGTAGACGTCGAGGATCCCCCCGCGCACGGAGAACTCGCCGACGGCGCCGACGTATGTGCTCCGCTCGAACCCGCCGAGTGTCAGGCGCCGGACGGTCTCCTCGCGGTTGAGCGGACTTCCCGCGGCGACGCGGATCGCATGCTCTACGAGTTCTTCGGACGAGGGGACGGCCGCGAACGCCGATGAAGGCTGGGTGACGACCAGCTTCCGGGGCTGTTCGGCGAGGCCCCGCAGTTGCTCCGCTCTCTCGGCAGGCCGGTCGTCGAAAGCCGCGAACTCGATCCGTCCGATTTCTCCGTGCTCGGCGGCGTACATGACGTCCTCGGGTCCCAGGACGAGGAGAGCGTCGTTCCAGACATCGCGTACCGTTTCGGTTTCCCTCCCGATGAAAACGACCTGGCGGCCCAGCCGCTGTGCGTAGAGCCCGATGACGAGCCCTTTGAGACCCCCGGCGAGACCCGTCAGGGCGATGGGATTTCCGGGTGTGGGGACCGTCGAAAGAATGCGCCTTATTCCTTCGCTCCCGAGGAGGAAATCGAGGAGTTCCGCGGGGAATTGCTCAGCCGACATAGTCGTTCGAAACGAATCCTCACGAGGCTCCGCGCGGTGGGAGAGCGGGCTCAGCGTGTCCGCTCACCGCCATCGTCGTCTTCGGGTTCGAGACATCGGAGATGCGCGAAGGGGTAAATCCCCGCCGCATGCCCGTCCTTCCAGCGCAGGTTCAGCGCGTACCTGCCGACGGGGGTGATGGAAACCAGCTTGAAAGCATCGGACGTATGGAGGGGAATATGGGTCCCGCCGTGACGCTCGGCCAGGATTCGACATTCCGCGCAGGGACACGCCCGCCGCAGGCGCCATGGGGTATACCGCAGGACCGCCCCGTCATCCCACGTGATGCGGATCGTCCCATCGTCTTCCTGGAGCATTCCTACGGGCACAGGCTGAGGGTGTCGGGTGTCTCTTTCCATATTTCACCGGCGAAGTGCGCAGCTTGGAACCGTGCATGGGTCCGCGCGTCTCTCCATTGCCTTTGACCATCGTCTCGTCTAACTTGCAATCCATGTAATGAGGGTGTAATGCTCGCGCTCCGTGGAATCGAATGCATATCCTTGAAAAATTAGACGCCATAACAAAGAAAAACAAAAGCCTCGTGTGCGTGGGGCTGGATACGGTTGCAGCCAGGCTCCCTTCTCCCGTGCTCTCGAGCGACAACCCCGTGTTGGCGTTCAACCGCCGTATTATCGAAGCGACTGCGGATATCGTCCAGGCGTATAAGCTCAATCTCGCTTTTTACGAAGCGCTCGGTCGTTTCGGGTACGACACCCTGCGGGGGACGCTCAAAGCCATACCGGGGAATGTCGTCGTGATCGGCGACGGGAAACGCGGTGATATCGGCAATACGTCCGTGATGTATGCACGCGCCCTTTTCGAGGATCTCGGTTTCGACGCCGCGACCGTATCCCCGTACATGGGGTTCGATTCCGTGAAGCCTTTCATCGATTTCTCCGAAAAGGGCGTGTTCGTGCTCGCGCTGACCTCCAACCCCGGGTCCCGGGATTTCCAGTACCTCGAGACGGGCGGTACGCCATTGTACCGGCGTGTCGTGGAAGCAGTCGTCCGCTGGAACACCGATGGAAACTGCGGGCTCGTCGTCGGAGCGACGCATCCGGACGAGCTCGCCGAAGTTCGCGCTGCGGTGGGAGACATGCCCATTCTCGTTCCGGGCCTCGGCGTCCAGGGCGGCAACGTGGAACGGACCGTCGAGGCGGCGGTGACGCCTTCCGGAATGCGCGCCGTCTTCAACGCGAGCCGGGCCGTTCTCTACGCGGGTTCCGGTTCGGATTTCGCGGAATGTGCCCGGAGGGCGGTAGAGGAGCTGCGCGATGCCGTGAACACCCGTATCCGGCCGGGGTGATTCCACTGCGGGCGGCGTAGGACCCATCTCATTTTCGATCCCGAGCCTCCAAGAGCTTTTTCCATGCGTATCGCTTACCTCGACACCTTTTCCGGGATCAGTGGTGACATGACGCTCGGCGCGCTGGTCGACGCCGGCGTCCCCTTCGACGCGCTGGTTTCCGAGCTCAGGAAACTTCCCTTGGAGGGGTATCATATCGAGTGCAGGCGCGTGGTTCGTGGGGCGATCTCCGCGACGAAAATCGATGTCCGGACGGCGGAAGCGGACACGGCCGCGCAGAGCGACGCGCACGGGTCTCACGCGCACCACCGCTCCTGCATGGACATTCTCCGGATGATCGATGAGGCGGGTTTCGCCCCGCGCGTTGCGGAACGGGCGAAGAACATGTTCCTCGCGATCGGGAGAGCCGAAGCGAGGATACACGACATTCCCATCGAAAGAGTGCGCTTTCACGAGGTCGGCGCCGTCGACTCGATCATCGACATCGTCGGGATCGCCGTCTGCTTGGAACTCGCCGGTGTCGAACAACTGTGGTCGAGCCCCGTGCGGACAGGCTCCGGGGGGATCGTGACAACCGCTCATGGCAAGCTTCCCGTCCCGACACCGGCTGCGCTGGAGATCCTCCGTGGGTATCCCATCGAACTGACGGACGTCCCGTTCGAGCTCGTGACGCCGACCGGCGCGGCGGTCGTCGCCGCACTCTCCTCCGGAGTTCTCGACGGCATGGAGAGGATCGTCCCCGAAGCGGTCGGCTACGGCGCGGGCGGGAGGGATATCCCCGGGATGCCCAATCTCCTGCGCATCGTCCTCGGCACGATGGGTGTTCGGGCCGAGGACGAGATCCTCGAGGTCGTCGAGACGAACATCGACGACATGAACCCGGAAATTTACCCCTGGCTCATGGAGTGCCTCGTCGATGCGGGGGCCAGCGACGTGTTCCTCTCGGCCGTCACGATGAAAAAGGGAAGACCCGGCCAGCTCGTGACGGTGTTGTGTCCGCCGGCGTCGCTCGAGCGTGTCCTCGACGTGCTGTACCGGCAGACGAGCACGACCGGCGTGCGCTTCCGGTCGGTGCGGCGGCGGAAGCTGCCCCGTGACCTACGCGTCGTGCGGACGAGGTTCGGGCCGATGACCGTCAAAGAAGTCGCTCGGCCCGGAGGGATGGGCTTCGTTCCCGAGTACGAGGAATGCAGGCGCATCGCAGCCGAACGCGGCATTCCGCTCATCGAGGTGTACCGGCAGGTGGAGCAAGACTGTGCGCGCAGCACGTAAATACGGTCTCGTCACGGGATGCATCGTCGTCCTGATTCTCTGGGGGACGATTCGGCTCCAGGCGCAGGACGTGCCGCTGACGAAGCAGCAGGTCCCGCCGGATGTCCACGAGGAACTCATCGACGATTTCTTCAAGGGACACTCGATCTTCTCCATCTTGTGGGAACGGTATCGGACCGAGACGATCATCCTCGGGAGCCTTCTCCTGCTCTTGATCTACAGTATCCGAAACCATGCGCGGAATCTTTCCCGGCAGGAACAGCGCCTGTTGGACACGTTCCAGTCGAACGCGATCCTCGTTTTCGACCGTACCGGCCAGCCGCGCGTCATCAACCGGGCGGCAAAGCAGCTGCTCGGGTTGGACGATTTCGTCACGATGGACGAAGACTACGCATTCTACTTCCGCGGCGCACCGACGCCGGAGATCAAGGCGATCTTCGAGGAAGTCCGCCGGACGCATCATGCCGTTGAGCGGGAGATCGTGTTCACCTCCTCCCGCGTGATGAAGACGATCATCGTGAAGTCATACCCGATCTACAGCGAGAGCAGACGGCTGGACGGTTTCGTGATCATGATTTCCGACATCACCGAGGCCATCGAGCAGGACCGCCGCGTCAACTGGTCGGGCGTGGCCCAGCACGTCGCCCATAAGGCGAAGACGCCGCTGTCGACCATCACGCTGACTGCCCAGCACCTCGAGATGATTCTGAACGAGATGGCGGTGAAACCCGCGCCGGAGGTCGGCAAGTACATCGAGCGCATCGTGAAGGAGTCGAGGAAACTCAACGAGATCGTGCACAATCTCACCCGGCTCGCGAACAAGGAACAGTTGAATCTCCTGCCGAACGACGTCAACGTTCTCCTGCAGAACATCGCCGACGATTATCGGGCGAAGGTGAGCCGCAATATCGAGATCCGCACGGCTCTCCATCGGAACCTCCCCCGCGTCGGCATCGATATCGCCCACTTCCCGGAAGCGATCCAGAACCTGCTGGACAACGCCATCCGGGCGATCGGAACGCGCGACGGGCGCATCATCATCGCCACGGCAACCGGCCAGTGGATCGACCGTTCCGGCGACTACGTCGAGATCACCATTTCCGACACCGGCATCGGCATGGACGACGAGGTGAAGAAGAGCATTTTCCGCCCCTTCGCGACGCACAGCCAGGGCGGGACGGGCCTCGGTCTCGTGATCGTCCAGAAAATCGTCCAGGAACACAACGGCGAAATTTCCTTCCATAGCACCGTGGGCATCGGTACGACCTTCCAGATCCGCCTTCCCGTTATTCCCTTCGAACGGCCATGAACGACAAACCTACGATCCTGATCGTCGATGACGAAGAAGCGTTCTGTATGAGCGTCGCGGACATTCTCCAGCACATGGGCCACCGCACCGTCATCAAGACCAATCCCATCGAGGCCCTCGAGTTCCTCCAGCTGCAGCCGGTGGACCTCATCCTCCTCGACATCCTCATGGACGAGATGAATGGTCTCGAGGTGCTCGGCCACGTCGTGCGCGAGCGGCCCGAAATCCCGGTCATCATGGTGACGGGGCAGGCATACTCCGTTCCGGTTGCGCTGGAAGCGGCGAAGAAAGGGTCGTTCCGCTTCCTCCCCAAACCGATCGACCTCGTGACGCTGAAGGAATCCGTCCGCGAAGCGCTCGAGTCCCGCATGCCGACGGTCGATTCCTCGCGCGTCGAAGAGGTCATGCGAGAGATCGGAATCGTCGCCCAGAGCTCGGCCATCTATCGCATCCTCGCCATGGCGGAGAAGGTCGCACCGACCACCGTCCCCGTGATGATCACGGGCGAGAGCGGTGTCGGGAAGGAAGTGCTGGCGCGCGCCATCCACTACCTGAGTCCCCGGCGAAACCTACCGTTCGTAAGCCTCGATTGCGGTACCCTCACCGAGACTCTCCTGGAGTCGGAGCTCTTCGGCCACGTCCGCGGGTCCTTTACCGGTGCGGCGACCGACAAGAAGGGCCTGTTCGAAATCGCCGACGGGGGGACCATCCTCCTCGACGAAATCGCAAACACCTCGATCCAATTCCAACAGAAACTCCTCTACGTGCTCAACAGCGGGCGCGTCCGCCGCGTCGGCGACACGCGGGAACGCGAAGTGGACGTCCGCGTCATCAGCGCAACGAACAAGAACCTTGCCATCTGCATAGCGAACGGAGAGTTCCGCGAAGACCTCTACTACCGCCTGAATAAGTACGACATCCATATCCCCCCCCTCCGCGAACGCCGGGAAGATATCCCCGTGCTGGCCCGCCATCTCTTATCGAAAGCGTGTGCGGAACATCACCTGCAGACGCATTTCTTCTCGCCCGCCGCATTGGAACTCCTCCAGAAGCAGGAATGGCGCGGCAACGTCCGTGAACTCGACAGCGTCGTGACCAAGCTGGCCATCTTCGCGGAAGCGGAGGAAATCGACGTCCACACCGTCGCGCACGCCCTCACCGCGGAACATCAGCGGATGAAACTGTACGAACGCGATACCCGTCCGCTCATGGAACAGGTCGAGGAGTTCGAGAAACGGCTCATCATCGAAGCGCTCCGCGCCAACAACGGCAATCAAACGCGCGCGGCCGAACAGCTCGGCGTCGAGAGGACGAACTTCGTCAAGAAAATGCGCAAACACGGCCTCCAGAAGGAGGATTTCTCCTGAACGCTCGAAGTGCGAACCCGCACGTCCCGGGTGTGTGATAGGGGAGAGGTGCAGGGCGCGGTGGTGTCCCTCGCCCCCCGCAGTCGAGTTCAGCGTTGTTGGCGAGGATTCGGCTGACATCACGGATAGAACCGTGCGAGACGTGCGCTTTGACGATCCATGAGGCGGGCGAGAGCGTCATGGGAATCTGAACCACCCGCCGAAGGGCTTTCGATGGATCGACACGACGCGGGGTCTCTCGGGCACATGCGTGGGAACGAGAGAAGACGCTTCTCACCTGTGACGCGAGTATATCCTCGAGATAGATCCGCCGCTCGTTCCCATAAATAGGGCTGGTGGCGTTTTTCTATGGTATCGGTCTGGAGAAAAGTCAACCCTGTCCCAACTATACCGGTGAAGGATTTTCTCCTCTCCATGCGGATCGTTTTCCGCCATCGGAGAAAATGGATGTCCAGATTACCATAGCCTGGCTGTACCTCTTCCGCTGAGGCCGCTCCTCATCGCTGTTCTTCAACAGCGAAAAACACTATCAGCCGTGTATTCGTGGGAGGCCTTCGACGTACCATCGGCGACGATCGAACGCAACACCAAGTAATCCGGATACGGGAAGAGAGAAACACTCCGGTGAAATACCTCTCTCGGATCCAAGAGCATAGGATTTTTCCGCAGTTCCTCGTGCATCGGCATGATCCGAAGCACTGTCCTGACGTTATAGAGACATACGGCCCAATACCGGAGGTCGGCGCGTTCGAATTGAACAGACCGCCGGGAGATATATGTGATTGGGTGATATTGTTCGTATCTTTGAAAAACAGTTTTTCCGCCTCTCAATCATGTGTGTGAGGCTTTATGAAACATTTTGCTCAAGGTTTCCCCCCACGGATCCTGTCGCATGTGTTTTGTTGGGCTTTTTTCGGCCTGATTGCTGCACGGGTATCCGTTCAATCTCAACCCATATGCGACGCCCGTTTTTCCTTTTACCCGCGAACCACCCACCCGGACAGCGTGCATTTCTACCCGCAGTCGCAGACGACGTACAAGAGGTACCAGTGGAGTTTCGGTGACGGGACGGGGTCGAGCGAGCGTTACCCGTGGCACCACTACGCCTCGTACGGGAAGTACTACGTGTGTTTGACGGTGACGGACACGACGGCGGGCGGGACCTGCGTGGACACGTGGTGCGATTCGGTCAGCGTCGCCGCCCCTGCGCCGCCGACATGCAACGCGCATTTCGCGCATTACGCGACGTCTCACGGCGACAGCGTGCATTTCTACCCGCAGTCGCAGACGACGTACAAGAGGTACCAGTGGAGTTTCGGTGACGGGACGGGGTC
>JARYLZ010000115.1 GCA_029907355.1 Bacteroidota bacterium
TGTTCGCTGCACCGGGTTTCGTCATCGTCGCCGTGAACCCTCGCGGCAGTGTCGGATTCGGGCAGGCGTTCACCGACGGCGTCAATGGAGACTGGGGAGGCAAACCATATCGGGACATCATGGCGGGTGTGGATCATGTCTTGAAAACGTATCGTTTCGTCGACGGGAATCGCCTCGGTGTCGCAGGGGGGTCGTACGGCGGTTACATGGTCGATTGGATCATCGGGAACACGAACCGTTTCAAAGCCGCCTTCTCGCATTCCGGCGTCTACGATATCCGGAGCAAGTACGGGGCCACCGACGAACTGTGGTTCCCCGAATGGGAATTCGCCGGGACGCCGTGGGGCAACCCAGCGATGTACGAGAAATGGTCCCCCAGCAGGCTCGCGAAGAACTTCAAAACACCGACGCTCGTCTCGCACGGCCAGCTCGACTTCCGCGTGGTCGTCGAGCAGAGCATGCAGCTCTTCACCGCACTCCAGCGCCAGGGCGTCGAGAGCCGTTTCCTCTACTTCCCCGACGAGGGGCACCTCATTCTGAAACCCCAGAACGCCCGGCTGTGGTACCGCGAGTTCCATGAGTGGTTCCGGAACCACCTCATGAAATGACCGGCAGATACGG
Organism: Bacteroidota bacterium; assembly: GCA_029907355.1. GTDB lineage: Bacteria > Bacteroidota > Ignavibacteria > SZUA-365 > SZUA-365 > JARYLZ01. Next base: position 622 of record JARYLZ010000115.1, read on the forward strand.
CGCAATGTCCCGATCCAGGGTATGGCAGAGAGGGGCCCCCGCCGGTGGGCTGACACCGGGCGGGGCGGTTCGCCGTACGGTTCCAACCGGGCTCCGGCATTATCTCCATGATCGGGAATCGCGATGATCGCGCTCAACGGCATTTCCAAGCAATATGGCGGGAAGTTCCTATTCCGCGATCTCTCGCTTCGTCTCGGCGACCGTGAACGAGTCGCCATCGTCGGGTCGAACGGCGCGGGGAAGAGCACGCTGATGAAGATCATGGTCGGGCAGGTCGAACCCGACTCGGGGGAGATCGTCCAATCCCGTTCCAACACCGTCGGGTATCTGCCGCAGGACGGGGTGTACCATGAAGGCAGGACGCTGATGGAAGAAGCGCGGACGGCGTTCGACGATATCGTCGCTCTTCATGACCGCGCTCGAGAGATCGCCGAGAGGATCTCCGCGCTCTCCCGCAGGAACCGCACGGAAACCGAAGAGTTCCATACCCTCGTGGAGGAGCTCGGCGATGTCCAGCACTCACTCGAACACCGTGAGGGGTGGAATATCGAGACGAGGATCGCGCAAGTGCTCTCCGGGCTCGGTTTCAAGGAACAGGACTTCCGACGCATGACCGACGAGTTCAGCGGCGGGTGGCAGATGCGCATCGCCCTCGCGAAACTGCTCCTGAGAGAGCCGACGATTCTCCTCCTCGACGAACCCACGAATCACCTCGACATCGAATCGCTCGAGTGGCTCGAAGAATACCTCAAGGGTTACGAGGGGACGATTGTCCTCGTCTCGCACGACCGCCGTTTCCTCGACAATCTCGCCGAACGGACGATCGAGCTGTCGCTCGGCCGCGTCACGGAGTTCGCGGGGAACTACTCGTTCTACCTCGAGGAAAAGGTCAAGCGCATGGAACTGCTGCGCGCACGGTACGAGAACCAGCAGCAGATGATCCGCGAGACCATGCGCTTCGTCGAACGCTTTCGATACAAAGCCACGAAGGCGCGGCAGGTTCAGAGCCGCCTCAAGATGCTCGAGAAAATCGAACGCATCGAGATGGAAGGCGAGGAACGCGGCATTTCCTTCGACTTCCCCGTGCCCCCCCAGTCGGGTAAAGTCGTCATGGAACTGCACCGCATCGCGAAGTCATACGGCGAAGTGCGCGTCTTCGACGACCTCTCGATGACGATCGAACGGGGCGACCGCATCGCTTTCCTCGGACCGAACGGGGTCGGGAAATCGACGCTCGCGCGAATCATCGCGGGGATCGAACCGTTCCACCGCGGGGAACGCAAGACGGGGTATCACGTGCGAATCGGGTACTACGCGCAGAACCAGGCGGAGGAACTCGACCCTTCCAAGACGGTTCTCCAAACGGTGGAGGACGTCGCGACGGGGGAGGCGCGATCACGCCTGCGTACCCTGCTCGGGTGTTTTCTCTTCCATGGTGACGACGTCTTCAAGCATGTCGCCGTCCTCTCCGGCGGTGAGAAGAGCAGACTTGCTCTCGCCAAACTTCTCCTGACTCCGTCGAACCTGCTCGTCCTCGACGAGCCGACGAACCACCTCGATCAGCGTTCGAAGGCGGTTCTCCAGCATGCCCTTTCGCGATTCCAAGGCTCGTACGTCATCATTTCCCACGATCGGGATTTTCTCGCGCCGCTGGTCAACAAGTGCGCGGACTTCCAGGATGGCGTTCTCCGCATCATGCACGGGACAGTGGACGACTGGCTTCGCAGGCGCCGAGAAGAGCGTGCGACTCGCCGGGAAGCGGAAGCGGCTCTGACGACCGTCAAGGGGAACACGACGAAAACGACACCGCGAGAGCGTCGACGGACGGAAGCCGAGAGGCGCCGGGAACTCGCCCGCGCGATTCAACCGCTCAAGAATGCCCTTGCGAAGAACGAGCAAGAAATCGAATCATGCGAGAAGCGCAAGGCCGAACTGGAAGCCGAACTCTCGGACGCCGCCACCTATCAGGACCCTGCGAGGGCGAAGAACGTGAATGCACAGTACCGTGAGGTCACGACCCATCTCGCGTATCTCTACGACGAGTGGGAACGCTTGACGGGGGATATCGAAGCGGTAAAGCGTGCCCACGAAGAACGGAATTGATCCTCTCCACCTCTCCCGCAGGTTTCGGCCCTAGTCAGTGCAGGAGAAGAATTTTCCGCGTTTCGACACCTCCCGCCCATCGCACGAGACACACGTAAGCGCCGGTTCGTGCCGGTATGCCCTCGTCGGTACGGCCGTCCCACGAAAAGGAGTGGCCGCCGGCGTCGAGCGCGCCTTCATGGAGAACGCGCACTATGCGCCCGAGCATGTCGTACACGGCGATAAAGAGAGAAGTGCGGGTAGAGAGGCGGAACGAGACGGCAGTCTTTTCCCGGAACGGGTTCGGGATATTCAGCAGACCGGCGATCGTCCTCGAGACCTCCGAAGGGGGCTCCGCGAAAGAGGTTCCCGTGACCGGGAGATGGATGTACTTCGGATTCCTCAGCTCTTCCGTATAACGTTTCCGGATGAGGGCGTTGTTCTGGATGCGTGCGTCGCCCCAGCCAGGGTACGCGCGTTCGGGCCAGAGAGCGTTGATGTAATTGAACCCCTTTATTTCAGGGTGTGCGGCGATGAAGGCGAAGAATTTTTCGAACCAGCTCTCCCAATCGCGTATACCGTCCGCACTGTCCGGCGTGATGTCGATTCTCGCTGCGGAGGTTTCGTTCAGGTATACCGGTTTCCCATGCGTACGCGCCATCGCCAGGAACCGTTCCGCTTTCGCTTTCCGCGTGAGCGATCCGCGGATGGAGTCGGGCTGAGAGAGGTCGAAATCCTGGGCGTCGAAGAGGTCGAGGCCGAACCAGTCGACGTACGCATCGCCGGGGTACCATCTGGGCCCCTTCGCGTCGACGGAGTCGAAATCGTTCGCCGCGGCAGGGTAATAACACCAAACCGTCGCGATCGAGTCGCGGAAACCCCGGGCGGCGAACATGTCGACGATCTTCCGGAACATCGTGACGTACAGGTACGGGTGGTAACCGCCCCCGTTCCAGTTCGGACCGGCGCCGTTGAACTCGCCGCCGATGCGCAGGAACATTCGTCTCCCGTATCCCTTGGCGAGCGTGATGATGCTGTCGATGATGGGGTCGTAGGTCGTCGAGACGGCGATGATGCTGTCCGTCGCGACGTCGCTGACGAGGAACAGGCCGAGTTCCGGGATGAAACCGATCGAGTCCGCCGACGCGAAGAATCTCCCGAGTTCACGCAACGAATTGGCCGGTCCCCGCGTGCCCGGAATGCTGAAGAAGAGGCCGCGAACGGCGGGTTGAATCGCGGGGTCGTTCAGCGCGGTGAGATAACCCGCGAGGGGGTCGCCGCTCGGTTCGAAAGTCATGGTTTGCGCGCCGTGATAGAGACGCCCGTCTTCGGGTTCGAGGGGAGCGCGTTCCGCCTTGGATGCCTGTGGGGTGAAGGTACATACCCCCGACTTTTCCCACGGTTCCCGCGGGAAAGTCACCGTCGAGACAGCGGTTATCGCGCTTCCCGTGGAAGGTTCGACGTCGCGCGTTTGTCCAGGCGACCGACCGTTCCATGACAGGAGCGAGACGAGGATGAAGGCGATGGAGAAACCGTATCGCTCCGGGGAGGACAAGCCGGCGCATCCATCGTGCATCGATGCGAGGGACAAAGGTATTTCTTTCATGGCAGCGGAAAACATGTATCCCTCTCTTCCTCGGATTCCGCGCAGGGAATACTTGCGAGATGAATGGACAAGAAGGCAGGAGACGTCCCTCAAACTCCGGCTGTCACACCGAGGGATTGCCGGGCGACGAGGAATCGACCCCGACTCTCATTCGACTTCGAGGTTGACGATCTGGGAAGAGACGCCGGGAAGGACGGAGATCTTCCGTGCGAGTTCCTGTTTCTGTTCGTCGGTGCCGACAAGCTCCAGCAGGAGGAGACCGGTATCGCTGCAGTTCTCGAGAACTCCATCATGGATCCCCAGGCGGGTCTTGATGATACAGCCCCAGGCGGTGAGAATCTGCTGGACCTTTACTGCGGACTCCCTGCGGTTGCCGATGAGGACGAGGAGAATGGTGCGGGTCATCGTGCACGCTCCTTTTGTAGGATGAGGGTGGCATCGTTTCTCGATCGGGAATTGTGGAAAAGATACGCGGTCACCCGCAGAAGAGGAAACGCCGGACAGACAACCATGGGTCAGCGCCTGCGTTTCAGGACAAAGACCTCTTTTTTCACGAGAGAGGCGGCTCCGAATATGCCTGCCCCGCCCCGGATGTTCGAAAACCGCGAGCGGTACTGCGGCGCCCCGCCGAAGTGCGTCAACTTGAACCATTCCAGGAAATATTTCTCCGGTGCGATGATGGCGACCTCGTGCAACCCGAACCATCGAAAGGCCGTCCAGACCGTGGGAGCGGATGTCGTCTGGATGAAACCCCACCGCGTCGTGCTGTAGAATGTCGGGCTCTCGCGCGTTTCGAACTTGTCGAGGTTGTTCGTACGGGCGTTTTCCTCATCGGTCGGGGGAGAGAGGTAACGCCCGTAGCTGAGGGTGTCGAGACAGCGGACGCGCACGAGGAACTCCGACGAGTTACCCGCCGTCCAAGCGATCCGAAGGGAGTCGGGCGAGGGGAGCCGTACCGTGTCGGAGGGGTACTGCAGGACGTCCACCGGCGGTTTCGTCCAGGAGATTCGGGCGGGGGTAACCGTTTCGGCGTGCATGGTCCGGCCGTCCTGCAAGCGCACGGAAAGCTTGTACCGCGTTTCCGGTTTCACGCGGATGGATGTATCCGGCAATGCGTACGAACCGATCCCGTCGACGATGCGGTACACGAGCACGTGTCGCTCGTTTTCCGCCTCGATCGTCACTTCCGCGTCCGGTACCATGGCGTCCGCGTGACGGTAGGTGCCCGTGATGGGTTGCGTCATCGCAACGACGATACCCTCGATCGGCTGGTCCACGAAGAGGTAACCTTCGACGAAGGGAACGGGGATGTACGTCGTCGGGGGAGGGTCCTCACAGCCCGCTGCCGCGAGCAGGGCGAAGCCGAACACGAGCAAGAAGGTTGTTCGTCCGGGTTTCATAGACAGGCGGAGAGTGGGTCCTTGCTTCCTCATGGCACCGTTCGTTTCCGTTCTCCGCGCATCAGAAGCGCATCTCCACCGCGAGGCTCGGAAGAATCGGGAAGAGGCGCACATCCCGTACGACGGTGGTTTCGCCCGTTGCGTCGTAGTAGCGGTACCAGATATCACGGCGGGAATAGACGTTGAAGACATCGAGAAACACGGTGAACGGGTGTCCGAACAGGGTCGTCCTGTAGTCGATGTTGATGTTGAGTTGATGCGAAGGGGGAAGCCGCAGACCATAGCGTTCCGCCGGCATGGTGATGTGGACGCCGATATTATCTCCCGGCATCGTGCTGCGGATGCGGGATGTCATGCCGGTGTACGACTGGCCCGTCTGGAACGTGAACGTTGCACCGGCGTTCCAACGTTCCGCGAGGCGGTACTGCCCGACGATTTTCACATCGTGCCTTCTATCCCAGCGGGGCCGGAACCACCGGCCGTCGTTGATTTCGTCGAAATGCGAGTTCACGTAACCGAGAGCGTAACCCGCCCAGCCGGTGAGCCGCCCCGTTTTTCTCTGGACGAATATTTCGAAACCGAACGCCTCCCCGTGACCGTCGAAAAAGAAATCGCGCACGTCCCTGCCTTTCGTGACGAACATGTTCATCTCGCTCACGTGATCCAACCGCTTATAGTATGCTTCGATGTTCAGGTCGTACCCTTCGAAGGGGCGGCTCTCGACCCCGAGCGCATACTGTGTCGCGCGGCCCGGGTTTACCGTGGAATCCGTCGGCAGCCAGGTGTCGAAAAAGCTGAAATCGGGCATAGAGGCGAGACGGAAGTATTGGTGGTAGATTCCCCAGGACGCTTTCAGGGCGGCATGATCGCTGAGGGTATACCTCAGCATGACCCGAGGGTCGAGGACAGCGAGGCGCCGGTTGTCGAAGTAGGATGCACGCAATCCTGCCTGCACGGCGAGAGGACCGATAAGAAAAGCATGGCCTTGCACATAAGCGGACCCGACGTAATCCGTTGCGGTCAGGTTGATTCTGCCGGGTTCGCGTGTATTTTCCTGGATCGCGCTGTCCGCTTTGCCCGTAAAATTCAGGAGATAGGAAAACACATAACGCGTCGCTTCGAAGCCCGTCTTGAACGTGACGAGCGGCGAAGCGAACCATTCCACGTTCCCTTTCACCGTCAGATCTTCTATGCCATTGCGCATCCTGTTTTCCCATCCGCTCATGCCGGAAATGAACCCCGTCACGTACTTCGACCAGGACACATTGACCGTCGAGAACGTGCTGCCGCTGAAGAGATGCGTCCACCGCAAGGACCCGCACCGGTTCTCGATCTCCATGTCCCCTGCATAGCCGGCGTTATTGCTGACCTCGAGGCGGTCCTTTCCCGTGAAGCCGCTCAGGAACAACTTGTCCGCGTCACCGAAACCTTGGGATATCTTACCGTTGAGATCGTAGAAATAGTAATTCGGAAGCGGGTCGTCCTCGCTCTCGAGGAGA
>JARYLZ010000116.1 GCA_029907355.1 Bacteroidota bacterium
GTAATCCTGGCCTGCGGTGCCGGTCCCTGTCGGCGGGTACGAATGCCCGTTCGAGGGGATGACTCAGAGGACGCGGAATAGGCGTGTCGTCCAACCGCCCGGCGTTACGGCGTGGAGCACGTAGGTGCCCGGCGGGAGGTTGAACGGTTCGAAGGGCACGGCGATGTCACCCGGCGCGGGGATTCGCACCGTGGACGAGCGCACGGTTCTCCCCAGCAAGTCGGTGACAACCAGTGCGAGCGGGCCCGCGTTAGGCGAGGCGATACGGATAAGAGCCGGCACCGTGCTCGAACTCCTCAGGGGATGCGGTGCGATCGCGAGAATCTCGATGCGTGCGGGGACGGTCGACAGCGGGTGCACCCGGGTTTGCGTAGACAATTCCCGCCACTTCTCGAGGGCGCGCGGCACCGCCTCGAGGATGTCGCTCTTGCGGTAACCCGCGATGAGCGCGAACGCGACGGTGCAGCTGTCGCCGGGCTGCAGGGCATACGGGCCGTTGCCGATGACCTGTGAGATATCGGTGAACAGCACTCTCGTGTTCCAGACGCCTGAACTCATCGAGCGCCATTTCTCCTGCTTCGTGAAGCCGTTGTGGATGCCGAACACGGGAGGGTTGGCGTCGGATTCCGGGTTCGCGATCGACATGAAGTGCACCGGTTTCCCGCGTGTCAACACGGTCGCGCCGACATAGGTCGGCACTTGCTTGTTGAAATCGTAGGCCCAGCTCGTCTGTGAGGCCGAGTCGAAATCCGAGTAATCGCTCGATGCGGAAGGCCCGATGTCCCAGTCGAAGAACAGCGCGGCGTGCAGGTCGGCGAAGGGTATCGCCGAGGTATTGTGGATGGTGTATGCGAGGATGATGACGTTCTCAAGGCCCGGGTCGGTGAATGCCCAGCTGTGGAGGCGCACCCGTACGCCGAGGCGGGAACCGAGCGGGGCATTGTCGTCCGTGAACTCGGTCATGCCTTCCTGAGCGGCGATCAGGCCGGGCGTCCGCATGAGGACCGGCGCCGCACCGGCGAAGTCCGTGCACTGGACATTGCCCGTCTCATTCCGGGCGACATCAACGACGATCGGCGAGTCTCCCACGGTCGCGCCGATCATGAGCGCCCCCTCGAAGAGGACGTTCGCGCCGTTGTTCCGGTAAATGAACCCTTTCCCCCGGACGCCGGAGAAGTCGTCGAACCCGATGTTGCCGTCATTGGATACGGTCATCGTGATGTCGTTCGCGTTGTGATCGCGGTACGTTTGCTGCCAGATGAAGGAGATCCCCCCGTAGTCGTCGTACCCCTCGTCGGCGATGCGGAAGAAGATGTCGATCTGTTCGTTGTACGACTCCACGTCCGCGAGGCGGATGACGAAAGGCGAGGACCCGTTGTCGATGGAAGCCCCCGTGGGAAGGGAACCGAGACGGTACTCGCCCGCGAGGATGGTGACGTTCGGGCTTTTCGACTGGAGAGTGACCACGGCGTTTTTCGTCGGGGCGAGGAAGTTCTTCCATTCCATCGTGATTTCGAGCGTCTCGCCGCGGTCGAAGATGCCGTCGCCGTTGCCGGTGTTCCGATCGGACACGACGGAGGAGACCATGCGCACCGACGGGAGGAACACGGTGAGCGCGCGAGCGGCGTTGACTCGCCCGTACCCGATTTTTCGTTCATACCGGCGCGGTTGGAGCGAATCGATGTTGTCCGCGGACACGCGCACCTGCTCGGCGAGGGCTCGGCCGCGGAGTTCCGGCCGGTGGCTCGCGACGAGAGCGACCACGCCGGAACAGTTCGGCGCCGCCATCGATGTCCCCGACTGGGCGCCATAGGAGGAATTGGAAGCGCTGAGCGTACTGATGATGCCCTCGCCGGGTGCGGAGACGTCCACCCACGTGGAATAGTTGGAGAAGGAGCTCACGCGGTCGTCGGGGCCTGTGCTCGCGACGGAGAGCACGTTCGGGTAGGCCGCCGGCGTGAAGATCTCGTCCCTGCCCTCATTGCCCGCCGCGGCCACCACGACTGCGCCTTTCGCGAGGGCATACTCGATGCGGTCGATTTCGCTCTGGAGATACCCGCCGGGACCTCCCCAGCTGCAGTTGATGACCGTCGCCCCCATGTCCGCTGCGTAGACGATACCGTCATAGCCGCGGATGATGTTGTTGCCGCCGTCGTCCGGGCTGCATTTGACGGGGAGGTAGCGGCAGCGGAACGCGACGCCGGCGATGCCTTTGCCGTTGTTGCCGATGGCGGCGGCGATGCCCGCGACGTGCGTGCCGTGGTTGTTCCCCGTCGGTGTAGGCAGGGGGTTGTTGTCGTAATACGCCCCGCCTCCCGTCGCGGTCGGCCCGACGAAATCGATCCCGATGATGTCGTCCACGTAGCCGTTGCCGTCGTCGTCGACGCCGTTCAGGTCGGCGGTGGTGAATCGACCGTCATGGTTCGCATCTTCGCCCGCGTTGATGAACACGTTTTCCCGGAGATCCTCGTGCGTCCAGTGCACGCCGCTGTCGACGATGCCGATGACGACGGACGCGGTGCCCGTCGTGGTGTCCCATGCGGTCTTGACGCGCATGGCGTCGAGGGCGTACTGCTGGCCGAGCATGGCGTCGTTCGGCGTGTACACGATCGAGTGGATGCGTTCGGGTTCGGCGTACTCGACCTCCGGCAAGCGCGAGAGGGCGCGCGCGACTTCCCAGGGGTCCGCGTTCGAAGCGTAGGCGAGCCGATACATGCGGTCGATCCCGATTTCCCGGCCGGACTCGGTGAACGCATTCCGGGCGCGCGGGTACATTCGGACGGTCTCGTACACACCGTAGCGCGTGTAAGCTTCCGCCGCCGAAGGCGGTGCCGCGGATGAGGAAGAGAAGAAGGACATGCTCGCGGGGGTGAATTTCACGATCACCGTGTGCGGCATCCAGCGCCCACGTTCCGATGCATGGCTGCCCGGGCGCGGATCGACGCCGCGGGCGGACGATGCCGCCTGCGCGGGATATGCACCGAGGAGAACGCATGAGGCGAGGAGGAGAGCAGCGAGGGAAACGCTCGTTTTCCCTCTCGGGGAAATGGTAACCCGGTTCATCGTATGTGGGGTTTCGTGGGAGAGCTCCGAAAAGGGCATTACGGCATGCTATGAAGTCAGGGGACGTTCATGCCCGGCATGTTCGCCGTTTCCCGTCGGACGGTGCCCATGACGACGGGCGACTCGGCGCGCAGGATTTCCAGGACTTCCTCGCTGCGCCCGGGCGGGACGATGAGGATCATCCCGATGCCGAGGTTGAAGGTGCGCCGCATGTCGGCTTCCGGTACGTTGCCGAGTTCCTGGATCATGCGGAAGAGCCGGGGGCGGTCCCATGCCGACCAATCGATCTCGAGCGTGTAACCGCGGGGGATGACGCGCATCGTGTTCCCGACGATCCCGCCGCCCGTGATGTGCGAGATGCCGTTCACCGCACCCGCGCGGAGAAGCGGTTCGACGAGAGGGAAATACGAGCGGTGGACGGCGAGCAGGGCTTCACCCAGCGTGCACCCGAGGTCCTCCACGCGGGTCGTCAGCGTGAAATGCCGGAGCAGAACGGCCCGCGCGAGGGAATAGCCGTTCGTGTGAAGTCCGGTAGACGGGAGTCCGATGAGAACGTCTCCCTCGCAGACACGGTCGCGGTGCAGGATATCGCGCTGTTCTACGATGCCGACGATCGTGCCGGCGAGGTCGTAATCGCCCGGTTCGTAGAGGCCGGGCATTTCCGCCGTCTCCCCGCCGATCAGGGCACAACCGTTCTCTCGGCACGCGGCGGCGAGGCCGAGAACCACTTGTTCGGCGATGTCCGGGTCGAGCTTCCCCGTGGCGAAATAATCGAGGAAGAAGAGGGGACGGGCGCCGCAGGTGAGGATGTCGTTGACGCAATGGTTCACGAGGTCACGCCCGACGGTGTCGTGAATACCGAGCGCCGCTGCGATCTTGAGCTTTGTCCCGACCCCGTCGATGCTCGAGACGAGGACGGGGTGCTCGTAGCCGGGGAAACGGGCGTCGAAGAGGGCGCCGAAGGAACCGATGTCGTTCAGGACGGCAGGGGTGTGCGTCGTCGCGACCGCCTTGGCAATGCGCCTGACGGTTTCCTCGCCGGCGTCGATGTCGACACCGGCCGATTTATACGTCCAATCCATCGTGCACTGCACTCCGAAAATCCGAAGGAAAGGTACGTCCTGCTTCGGGCGGACGCAAACCGGTCCGCTGCTCTCCGGGGGCGGGCTCGTCCCTCCGGCGTGAAAGGACCCGACATGCGAGGATATGTTCATTCGATTTCCTATTTCCCATTTCCCGTCATTCGCGCTGGTGAGGAATACCGTCACGCCCGGTGCATTTATTTTTCCCCCGTGAATGCGGATATTGAAGGCAGGTCCTCCGCACAGGGAGACCGCCCGTCCTGCACGGGACCGGAACTACAACAGAACGGAGCATACCATGAAATCGACGATCATCGCATTTCTCACGGTGCTGTGCTTCATCGGGGGGACGGGGTGTTCCGAGGACCCGCCTGCCGTACGCGTCCGCAACGATTACACGAAGAAGGCGAACTGCCAGTTCAAGCCTTCCGCCGGGAGTACTTTCAATATCAACGATGTCGAACCGGGGACGGCGACGGGCTTTCAGGAGGTTCCCGAGACGACCTACGACGTGACCGCGACCATCCAAGGATCCAACGCCACGCCGACCGCCCGATTCAAGGCGGAGAACGACTACCGGTACACCGTCGTCGTGACGAACAACGAGCCTCCCACCCTGCGTGTCGATTCGGAAGAGCGTTGAACCGGTATGCAACGCACCGAGTCGGCACGGCATCCGACGGGCACGCGGGAAATACAAGCGGGACGTTTCATGACCGATGCGAAGGTCCACGGGGAGGCGTCCGCCGCAGATGTTCGGAGAAGCGAGCGAGATGCGGCGGGGAAGTGTTTTTCCCATCGGCAGGAATCCGTGGAGCGGCAGAGATGGGGTGGGAAATGTGCGAGAAGGGAAAGACCCCAAACTTGCGGTGATGCTTGACTCAGTGTTAAACGGGATGCGTTTTACCGCCCTTGCCGTCGTCGGTATTTTCCTGTCCCTCGAGACTGCAGCTGCGCAGGGGGAAAACGAACGCGTGCAGGAGCTCTACGAACGCGGCGTCGCGGCGGTCCAGGGCGGCCGTTTCGAAGAAGCCGTCAATGCGTTCCGCGAGATCACGAGGCTCCGCCCGAACGAGGCGAAAGGGCACCTGAATCTCGGGAAGGCATGCTACCGTGCGGAGCGCTTCGCGGATGCTCTCGAACCGCTGAAAACCGCTCTCCGTCTCGGTACGGACACGGCGGAGGCGGCGTTCATTCTCGCCCTCGCGTATCACAAGCTGAAGAGGGGCGAGGACGAGATCCTCGCCTACCGGCTCGTGCTCCGAAGCGACGCGGCACACCGCGGTGCGCTTTCGAACCTGGGCATTGCGCTGATCAACGCGAAGCGCCCCGCGGAGGCGGTCGAACCCCTTGTTGCCTTGACGATGGCATACCCCGGCGACGCGAAAGGGTGGTACGCTCTCGGCATCGCCTTCGACAATCTCCGGCGGAGCGAAGAGGCTGCTTCCGCGCTCGAGAGAGCCCTCGCGGCCGATCCATCCTCGGCGGACGCCGCCGCTCTCCTCGCCTCGGTCTACGAACGCCTCCAGCGCCACGCGGACGTCGTGCGTCTCCTCGAGCCCTTTTCCCGGGGCGGGAAAGCCGACCCTGATATTTTCTTCGCGCTCGCGAAAGCATACGCGGCAGTCGGCGATACCGGCAAGGCAATCGAGACATACCGCGCGATCGCGCGGTCGAAGGGTACCCACCCGGAGGCTTCGTTCCGGCTCGGCGTTCTCCTCGCCTCATCCCGGCGGCAGACGGAGGCGGTGGAAGCGTTCCGCGATGCCCTGCGCGCGCGGTCTCCATTCCCTGAAGCGCAGATGAAACTGGCGGAAACGCTTTACGAGAGCGGTTCCTACCTCGAAGCGGCTCGGGCGTACCTCGAAGCTTCCGAGCAAGCGGGGGAAAATGCATCCGCTCTTTTCAATGCGGGGCTGGCGTTCGCCCGCGCCGGGAAGACAACCGAAGCGGAGAACGCGTATCGGCGTTGCCTCGCGCGGAACCCGGACCATCTGCCGGCGTCCCGCGCCCTCGCCGATCTCCTCATGCAAAGCAAACGGTACGCGGAAGCCGTGGAAGTGCTCCGCATTGTCGTACGCAAGGAACAGGGAAACGCATCCGCCCATTTCAGCCTGGGAGTCGCCCTCGACATGAGCGGCGCCCCGGCTGAGGCCGAAGCTTCGTTCCGGCGCGTCGTGGAAATCGACTCTTCCCACGGGCGGGCGTGGAGGAACCTCGGTTTCGTTCTCCTGCGCATGAAAAAGGCCGACGAGGCATTGAGGGCGCTGCAGCACGCCGTCCGCCTTCTCCCCGGAGATGCGCTCGTGCAGGCGAACCTTGGGCTCGCATACACCGTTGTCGGGAGAAAAGAAGAGGCGGTCGATCCCTTACGCGAATCGGTCCGCCTCGACTCGACGCTCCACGAGTCGTTATTCCTCCTCGGGACGACCCTCATGGAGCTGGGCCGGCCCACGGAGGCGGAAGCGCCCCTCCTGAGGGCACAGGCTCTCCTGCCGCACGATGCCCGCATCCCTGCCGCTCTGGGAGACGTCTACGTCGCGATGGGGGAACGCGAGAAAGCGCTGCTGCAATACGCCCGCCTCATCGAGCTGGATCAACAGAGGGCGAAAACGCTCCTGAAAAGCATCGAAGCGACCGGGAAAGGGAAAACGGGCGAGGGCCCGTGAGGGGAACGCGCCCCCGCGCTCGTTTCCCGCAAAACGGCGCAGGGCGTGGCGAGCATTCGACATTATCGCTCACGCGAAGCCGGAACGAGCGATTCCTCGCGGTACAATGGCGGGTGGAGGGATACCGGCTTGCCGCCGCGACATGGCCACCGGCAGGACGAAATATCGGACTCCGAAGTCCCTTTTCAGAGTTGCGGACCGAGCAATTCGCGGATTCGGGCGATGTC
>JARYLZ010000117.1 GCA_029907355.1 Bacteroidota bacterium
GCCGGGCCGATACCGCACCCAGGGACCGATTTCCGCCGTCACATAGTCGGTGAGCGCTGCCGTCAGGAGAGCGTCGCCACGGAGGGAAAAGAACTCGGCGCGAGCGTCGAAACGCGCGAGAGCCGAAATGACCCGATTGCCGATGGGATCGTAGAACGGTGTCGTCATGTATTGCTCCGACCGGAACTTCCCGCTCGAGTACTCGGCGGTGAAACGGGCTATGCCGCCGAGTCCCGCCGAGATCAAGGTCGGCGCGTGCGCGAAAACACCGAGCCAGAACGCATGGCTCGAGGAAGTTCCTTTCCCCGTCCCGCGGCACCACGAGATGCGGGCGGGGTCTCGCTCGAGTTCGAGTGGGACGCCGAAATCGTACCCGCCAGCGATGCCCGTCTCGAACAGCTGCCCGCGGGACTCGGCGCACAACATGCCTGCGAGGAAGGGGACGACGAGCAGGTATCCGCCCAGCGGACGGCGTGCCGCCCGTTGCCGGCTATGCCCCGTCGAGTCGCTCGTGCGCATCAGAAAAAGACTCCGCTGAACCTTCCGCTGGAGAGGATGATCTGTTTCCCCGCAGCGCTTTCGAGAATGCCCGAGTATGTGCCGCGGACTTTTTTCGTCATGACATCCAAGAAAACGAACATCTGTGTGCTCCCGCGCACGGATACGTATTCCTCGTTCCCGATGACGAGCCTCACCTTGCTCTTGGCGGCGGGGTCTACCAGGGCGTTCCTCCAGGGGAACGACCCGCTTTCGAGCGATGGGACGTACATATGAACGACTACCCCGACGGAAACCCCGTTTTCGGCACGCACACTGTCGACGTTGAGGATGCTCGTCACCGTATCCTCCGGGAAAGCATACGCCCGCGCACTTGCTCGGGAGAGGTTGAACACACGGTGTCGGTAAACGTAGCCGTCGAGTACGAAGGCGTTGTCCGAGAGGGAATCGTCGGGCGTGCCGAGAAAATCGGGGGAACTCGGCAAACGGTCTTCGCAGCCGCTCCCCACGAGCGCGAGGAGAAACGCGCAAAGCATGCCCGCAGGTGCAATGCAACCCCGGCGGTGCCGGTCTCGGGGGAGGGAGGTTCCGTGTGCGTATGGCGACATGTTCATCGGGAAAGTACGCAACCGACTCAGGAAATGCGATGCTTCACACTTCCCTGCAGCGGAGGGAACCTTGCGACGATCATCCGGGATTTCTCCCGTTCCTCAATCGGGAACGCTCGGTAGGATGGATGGGGAATTTCTCTCATCTTGAACCCTGCACGGACACGACGTGTCGAAACGAGTTTCACGGAACGAACGGAAAGAGTTTTATCGAATCGAATGCCAGGACGAGAAGAGAAACGGGTCCATAGATCGTTCCGAGCTGACGGCTCGTGTGTTTCCCCCTTTTCACGAAGAGAAACGCCCTCTCATACGAGGATGAATTTTTCGTCGGACATGTCAGGGAACAACGTCCACGATTGTCTTACCTTTGAGAAATGTTCCGTTCATGTCCGGAAAGGAACGTGTACTTCGTCGCGGCAGCTGGAAACAGAACCTGCAGGATGACACGACTGCTGAATTCCCTGGATGAAGCCGAGCTGTTGTCGCGGCACGTGACCGGTGACAATGATGCGTTTCTCGAGTTATTCACCAGATTGAACTACCGGATTTTCATGTACGCCCGCAAATTCGTCGGCACGAATGAGCTCGCGGAGGATGTGACCCAGGAAACCTGGGAGCGCATCATCGCTCTGCGTGGGCACGCCGTGGAGATCGACAATGCCGTGGGTTACATTTTCAAAACGGTGAGGAACCTCTGCTTGAATTGCCTCAAGGCGAGACGAAGAACGGATTACTTTTCGCAGCTCGAAGAATCCCATCACCCGAACGAGAGCGTCCCGTCGCCTTCCGACGTCGAGGAGATCGTCAACGAGGCGTTCGAGCGTCTTGCCTTCAAAGAAAAAGAAGTGCTTATCCTGCAATACTACAGCGGCTACACGCCGACCGAGATCGCCGGAATACTGGGGACCACACCCGAAGTCGTGTGGAAACGCGCCTCACGCGCGCGGAAAAAGCTTCGAGAAATGGTCATATCGCACCCCGCCTTCCATCTTTTCCGGAGCGGCAAGCAGAAAGAGAGCGAGAGGAAAGCGAACGGGAAGAAAACGAAACAACGAGAGAACGTGAGCATATGAAGCGATCGCACATTCACCGGAGTATCGAGCGCTATCTCGATGGAAAGATGTCTGCCGGCGAACGGCAGGCTTTCGAAGAGGCTGCCGTACGGGACCCCGAACTGGCGGAAATGCTCCGCGCGGAAGAGATGATTCGTTCGGCGGTCACCCGCGAGCGAGCTTCGATGCGCATGGACGAGTCCAGACTGCGGACGCACTTGAGCGCCGTGCTCGAGGGGCTTCCCGTCCATTCTCCCCTCCCGTCCGCCCTGGTGGGGAAAGGAGCTGCCCTCGGGACGAGTCTCGTGAAGACGATCGGCACGGTGATCGGAGTCCTGGGTGTCGTCGGTGTCTCCTTCTTCCTTTTCACGGCGGAGCCGGATGAGCACAACATCCGGAGCGGTTCCGCCGTGGGCGGCAACGCATCGCCTTCCGACACGAGGGAAATGGTCAACCCGGCAGAAGCGCAGGAGGAAAGAGGGATCGATGCGGTCATGAACCGCGGTGGTTCTCCCCAAGACGCGGTGGGCACTTCGCCTCGAGAGACCGGTGGACGCCTGGGCAATGCGGCGGAGCTTTCGACGACGGGAGATAGGGAGGGGCGCGTCGGGAACGCCCGGGATGTGGGGAGCGAAGGTTCCGCGGTGCTTTCGTCGGATACGGTGCGCGTGAAAGTCAAAGTGAACATGCGGGATCTCGGAAAGGATGGGAATAGGTAAACGCGGCGGCAACGACAACCCCTCGCGTTCCTCCTCCAGCGCCCGGTCTGCTTTTCGGCCGGGCGCGGTCCTTTGAAAGGGTGTGCTTCCTCTCGGTTGCCGGAGTGGAACTTTGGGGAAAAGTTCTTACCATTCCGTGAAAACCGAGGCTCCATGCGGAAGCGAAACGATACACGTATCCCAATCCTGGCGGCGGTTTCAGTACTTCTCGTTTTTCGAGCGCTTCCCGCCGGTGCGCAGTGGTGTCCTCTGCCGTACGTGAACAACCCCGTCTGTACCGCGGAAGGCGACCAGAAGAATCTCGATATCGTGACGGACGGTCGCGGGGGCGTCATCGTCGTTTGGGAAGATGATCGCAATGCAACGACAGGGGCGGATATCTACGCGCAGAGGATCTCTTTCAGCGGTTCCACCCTCTGGGGCGCCACCGGCGTGGGTGTTTGCCTCATGGAAGGGACACAGCGCAGACCGCGGGCCGTCAGCGACGGCAGGGGCGGCGCTTTCGTTGTGTGGGAAGATGCGCGGAACGGCGATTACGATATCTTCCTGCAGAGAGTCGACTCGACGGGCGCAGTCGCATGGTCGGCGAACGGCATTCCCGTGTGCACGGCGCCGTGGGCGCAGAGATACCCGGTCATCACAGCCGACGGGCTGGGTGGTGCGTACATCGTGTGGCAGGATTCGCGCTTCGCCGGGTTCGCGGTCTACGCCCAGCATGTCCGGTCCACGGGAGAAATTCTGTGGGGGGAAAACGGCATCAATGTTTGCCCCATGACTCCCAGCGGCGTGTTCCCTTCCGCAGTACACGATCTGCGGGGCGGCGTTATCGTCGCGTGGGAAGACGCGCGCGACCCGCGGAGCGGGGGGGACATCTATGCGCAGCGCCTTGCCTCCGACGGCACGATGCAATGGTCCCCCTCCGGTGTCGCAGTCTGTACCGCCCCGCTGCCCCAGAAATTCCCGCGCATGGCGCCGGACGGGGAGGGCGGCGCGTACATCGTGTGGGAGGACGGCAGAGCGGGTGTCGCGGATAACGACATCTATGCCCAGCGTGTCGACAGCAGCGGCACCGCGCGATGGCTGACCAACGGCGTCGGCGTTTGCACGATCCAGAACGACCAACGTTCGCCGAAGATCGCTGCCGATGCGGCAGGAGGGGCCGTCGTTGCATGGCGGGATGCGCGTTTCGCCTATAGCAATCGAATTTTCGCCCAGAGAATAAGCGCTTCCGGCTCGATGCTCTGGCAGTCTTCCGGCTTGGACGTCTGCCCGTCGGCGCAGGCGGCGAATGAGTTCGATCTCGCAGCGGATCCCGCAGGGGGCGCGGTCGTGGTTTGGCAGGACGAGCGGGCAGGTACCGCCAATCGGAATATATTCGCCCAGCGCCTTTCCGCGACGGGGAACAGGTCCTGGGATATCGCAGGGGCAGCGGTGTGCACGGCGGTGGAGAACCAGGAGGAACCGCTCGTCGTCGCCGCAGGGAACGCAGGCTTCATCATCGGCTGGCGGGATTATCGGAACAGCGGCACGTCGAGCGACATTTTCGCCAGCTTCATCGATATGGCCGGCGTCCTCACGCCCGTCGAACTCGTTTCCTTCCGGGCGGTTGAGGAAGAGGGCGGCGTCCGTCTCTCCTGGACGACTCTGTCCGAATCGGGAAACCGGGGGTTCTATATCCTTCGTGCCGCCGCCTCTCCGCATCCCGCATGGGAGGTGCTCGGCTTCGTCGACGCGGATCCGGTATCCACGGCGGGACGTTCCTACGAGTTTTTCGACGCCGACCTGCCTGCACAAAACGGGTGCACCGATCTGGTCTACCGCCTTCGCCAGATCGATGTCGACGGGGCAACACACGATTATCCGGAGCTTTCCGTCCGGCTCGGCGGCGGGTTCGGCCATCTCGACCTCGGAATATTCCCTCAGCCGGTCAACGGGAAGGCGACGGTCACCTACACGTCCGCCGAGGGGGGGAATGCGCGTTTCGTCCTGTTCGACATGACGGGGTCCCGCATCGCTTCCCTGTGCGAAACCGTCCTGGAAGCACGGTGTACTTGCCGCTTCACACTCGACATGACGCCTTTTCGACCGGGTGTGTATTTCCTCTTCGTCGAATGCGGACATTCGGTTTCCGTCCGGCGCGTCGAGGTTGTGCGTTGAGACGCAACGATTCATTCCCCGTGCGGCCCGGCACTCGAAGACCATCCCGCTGAACGGTCCAGACACCTCTCATGAGCCCGATCGCTTTCCTCACCGTCGTTCTGACGGGGATTGTTGCCGGCGTGCTCGGTGCGCTGTTCGGTATCGGCGGAGGGATTCTCCTCGTCCCCGCGCTCACGATCGGGTTCGGTCTGCCCATGCACCAGGCCGTCGCCGCGAGTCTCGTTTCGGTGATCGCGACATCGAGCGCGACCGCCGCGGTCTATACCGACCGGGGACTCTGCAATATCCGGCTGGCCATGTCGCTCGAAGTGGCGACGACCATGGGGGCGATCGCCGGCGGATACACCGCCGCCGCACTGCCGGCCGACACGCTCCGGAAAATCTTTGCGGTTTTCCTGGCCGCGATGGGCTTCCTCATGTGGTGGAGAGCGAGGAACGGAATCGCCGAACGGATCGTGGAGCCAAACGGTTCACGCATCCGGGGCGAATACTTCGACCCGGCGGAACAGCGCACCATCCGCTACGGGGTCCGGAATCTGCCCGGCGGTATGATCGTCTCGTTCTTCGCCGGCAATGTCAGCGGGCTCCTCGGCGTCGGAGGCGGCGTCATCAAGGTCCCGGCGATGACGATGATATGCGGCGTGCCCATCAAGGCGGCGACGGCGACCAGCAACTTGATGATCGGGGTGACCGCCGTGGCGAGCGCGATCATCTACTTTGCGCAGGGCTTCGTGCAACCGTATTACACGGCGGCAAGCGTCCTGGGGGTCCTCGTCGGATCCGTCGTCGGTACGAGGATCGGTATCCGCATACGAGGCAGAACCGTCGTCCTTCTTTTCATCGTGCTTCTTTTCGTGGTAGCACTGAGGATGGTGATCACGTGATACCGTCTGAACCTTCGAAGGCCGATCGTTTCATCGCGCGGACTTTCCGCATAGGCATCGCCATCTGCAGCATCTTCATGCTCGCAGGGTTCCTGATCTCGCTGTTCAGGAAAGGGGCCGATGATGTATCTCCCGCGGCTCTCTGGCGCATGAGCGGGGCGCAGCTCGTCGCGGAGCCTGCCGCGTGGATCACACTGGGTATCCTCGTCCTCATGGCCACACCGATCGCCCGTGTTGCGATAACGATCGCCGTGTTTTCCCGCGAACGTGACATCCGGTATACCTTCATCGCCGTTTTCGTGCTCCTGATGATCGGCGTGAGCATCGTGTCCACTCTCTTATGAGGCGTGATGATGACAAGACCTTTTCCGTGATCCGACATCATGGATCTCTCGCACGACATTTTCTTCGATGGGAAGAATCCCCCGCTATCCATTGATCGCTTCGGTCGACTGTTGAAGGGATATCCGTGCACAGAGCACGTTCGAATGGAAGTCCGATCGTCGGCTGAGAGTCCCTCGACACGGAGCGACAAGGGCGATTGCGCAGGAAGGGAGATACCGCGACTTTCCATTTGTGCCGCAGGACGGTCGGCGAGACTTGTGGCAATGAAATGCGATGGCCGGCTCACTCTCCGGACATTGGAATTCGATCTGTCGGGGAATATCCCATGAAAGCACCGAAGAAGTCTCGCGGGGAACGGTCGCCACTGGTGCGCTGTGTCATGAGCGGCGGGCAGACGGGTGTCGACCGGGCTGCTCTGGACGCAGCGGAAGAGCGGGGCATTCTCCGTGCCGGCTGGTGCCCGGCGGGGCGGCACGCCGAAGACGGCGTGATCCCCCCTCGCTACCCTCTGTCGGAAACGCCTTCGCGGGGTTATAAACAGAGGACGGCCTGGAACGTTCGG
>JARYLZ010000118.1 GCA_029907355.1 Bacteroidota bacterium
ACTACCCGAACCCGTTCAACCCGACGACGTCGATCAGCTACCAGCTGCAGAAGCCGGGGTACGTGACGCTGAAGGTGTTCGACCCGACGGGCGAGGAAGCGGCGACGCTGGTCGACGGGCCGAAGGACGCCGGCACGCACGTCGTGCGCTTCTCGGGCGAGTCGCTCCCCGCAGGGACCTATATCTACCAGCTGAACGTCGACGGACAGATTCTCCAGAAGAAAATGGTCCTGATGAAATAATCGGCCCCTCCTCCCCCTCGTCCAAGGCCGGTCCCCGAAACGGGACCGGCCTTCGTATATCATGCCATATCCGCCCTTATGGAACATCGCGATTGACGAATGCGTGAAACACGACGAGGACGAGATTTCCCTCGCCCGACAACATAATGGACAGCAATTCCCTGGAGGGAAAAACCGATGGGAAGGAAGAATCTCCGGTCCAATGCCCCATACGACTTCGAGGACCGATTCATCGTCGAAAGTGGAGCCATGTGCGTGGATGAACTCGAAAACACGGAAGCGTGGGGAAAACATCCGCAGCCGCAAGAGACTGAGCTCAATGCGGACCCCGAAACGGACTGGGAGAATGAGGCATGGTTCGATGATGCAGGTTTACTCGGCGGTTACTTCGACGACGACGGTAACAGACTCGATCCGGACGCTTACCTGCGCCCCACGCTCTGCCTGTTCTGTTCCCATGCGGATGTGGAAAACAGCGACATCGAGATCCTCTGCAACCTCACGCGGCTCGATCAGCGCCACGAGGAAACATTCATCTGCGACTCCTTCACACCTGCGGTCGGGTCGATGATACGGCAGAACTCGTCTTCGTACTGAATCCCTTTCAGGATCGATAAAACTCACCCCCATTCCGAGTGACGGGGGACGCAGGGGTGGTCTTCATCGATGGATGTTTGAAGGATGTAGGTATCGACTCGAAGAAACGATGGACGGTGCAAGAGTGTCGAGGAAAGCTTCTCCCTCGCCGGTAAGGCGATATACACCGTACGACCTCGCCGTCGTAGACCTGAAGGGGTAGATCTCCGTTTCGAAGAGATGCCCGCTGGCTCGAGAGTGCGGGGAAGAGCTCACCGCTTGCCGTATCGATGCTCCACTTATGTGCCGGCCTCATTGTCGTAAGCGTGGAGGGGTGGATCCTCCTCTCCAAGAAATGACCGGTGGTTCGAGAGTGTCGGAGAGAACACACCCTTCATCCAACTGACCGTACACACAGGGACAGAGCTTGTCGGCGCACACCTCAACGAGAATATCCGATTGGAGGAAGCGGTTCGATTGGGCGTGCCGGGCCAAGAAAACCTCAACCCTCTTCCGGCAGGGTATACACGCACGTGGAAACCTCGTCGGCACATAATTCGAGGGAAGGGTCTGTTTTCTCGAAAAACAGCCCATAGCACAAGAACCTCGAGGATGGTTCACCTCTCACAGGTTGATCGGTATGGATCGGGGAGGTTTTCGCCTGCATATCCCGCGAGGAGAGGGATTCTTGCTTTCGAACAAGCAGCTTCCGGAACGAGAGTGTCGTGAGGAATTCATCTCTCACCGGATCGACGGTATACGGAAACACTGCTCTTCCCGTCATACACCTCGAGGAGAGAAGTACCGGTTTCGAAGAAAGGAGCCGAGAATACGAGTAGATCTCTGGAATGTTCTCCATCACATGGTTGGAGGTACGTGAGGCGCATTCTTCGTCGGCTACACACCGCATATGCAATATTGGCTTGGAAGGATCGATCCAAAGGCGTACAAGGGGCGATAAGACATTTTTCGTGGAAGACGAAAAAAGGTATATCCATACCCCATAAGGGTCTGTTTCGTGAAGAGGGATCTCTATCTCGAAAAAATGACATTGGGCGTAAGAGGATTGCGGAGCGTTCAACCTGTCAGGATAGACGGTGCACCTACATCGTTGCAAGGTTCCCCAGCATTCACTCCGATAAGGATATATCCGCTCGGATGGAATGACGCAAAGGTGGAGAAGGGTCGAGAGGACACCATGCATGGAAGGCTATTCAATGCAGGCGGGGAACTCGTTCAAGCGTGTCTCGAGGAGCGGGATTACCATCTCGGCGAATGCATGGCAGCGGAAGATTGTCAAAGAGAGTTCATGCCTTACCGCTTCGACGGTACATGGACGTATGGTTCTCGCCGGCGGACACCATGGGGAGTGGGATTTCGATTCGGCGGGAATGGTCCGAAGACGTCGAAGCATCGGGGCCTGTTCAGCCCGCTACGAACCGACGGCGCACGCACCTGCGGATCTTCTCTGCATACCCATTGGATACGCAGAAATCAGCATGGAAGATTTGAGGATCGGTTCGGCAGTACACGAAAGGGCGAGAAGAACTCACCCCTCTCCCGCCGGATGGTACACGCAGGCGCGGGCCTCGTCGGCGTATGCCTCGAGGAGGGGAATCTCCGCTTCGAAGAAATGGTCCGAGGGGGCGAGAATGTACCCTCCTCCCTCACCAGCCTCTTCGAAACATCGCCGTACCTCCGCGCGCGTCCGTTCGGGATCGACCCCTGTGAAAAAATGCACCTGATCGAATCCGCCGATCATGCAGACAGCGCCGCCGATTTTCTTTTTCGCGGCTCCCAGATCCGCATCCCCCCCCATTGCGGAGGGAGTGAAGGTTTCGAGGGCATCGGGTTTCATTGCGACGAGGAGGTCGAGGAGAGGCATGATTCCACCGCAGATGTGGTACACGACGCGCATACCGGCCTTGTGGGCTTCCTCAATGAGGGAAGCATCATACGGTGCGACGAATTCCTCGAAAATGCCGGGTGAAATGACGGTCGACGACGCATCGCCGCCCCCGAGTTCGATCAAGTCGTACCGGGCGCCCGCGAGCGAGGAGACCCATGTGCGTTTCCTTTTCTCGAGAACGGCCAGGAGACGGCGAACCCAATCGGGATCATCGTAGACGGAGAGAATCAAGCGTTCGATACCGACCAGCACCGCGGCATCCTGCCAGCATCCCGGTTGGCCGTACACGTCGAAACCCGGAACGGTTCCCCTGACGATGCCGCGTTCCCCGAAAGAAGCGGCCCTGCGGTTCACCGCCTCGACATCACAGACGAGCGGAGGCATGTATTCGGCGATCACATCGATATCGGATTTGTTTTTGACGAGCCTTTCGGCTACCCACGTCGTGTACGCGTCGCTTTGAAGAACCGTCGTCAGAGTCGCACGGGGTGTGTGAATCGCGTACCGGACGGTTCGGTACCAGCGATCCGGCACATCTTCCGCTTCAATACGCCAGCATTCTGTTACGATGCGCCGCGCCTCGTATTCGCCCGGGGTATGATCGGGGTCGAAGTACTGGCCGCACCCCGGATCAGGCGCGTTGACGTTGAGCCAGCAAACGGCGTCGAGTCCGAAACGATCGAAGAACTCGAGGGGGGTCGGTTTTCCGGGGAGGGTCTCGAGAAAAGAAGGCATGAGATGGTGCGTCGTCACGGGGAGACGATCGGGGACACGACGCTCGAGGGCGCAAAGGAGTCGCTGCCGGGATGTCATGGGGCACCTGGACGCTTCCATCGCCGGTCGCAGAGGACATCGGGACACGATCCGCAATCGTAAACCTTACGCTCGACGCGCTCGCCGATTCCAATGACGCCGCTGACGGATTTTTCAGGCACCATGAACACCGTCTCGGTCAGCGTGACGCCGCAGAAAACCGGCGGGAGGAGTGAAAAAAGGAGTCTCTGATCCGAAAGCGGCCAGCCGCAATACCCCGGGCTGTACCGGCTCGTCACCTGCATGCCGAGCAAGGCAGCGTCGGTGCGCAGTGTTTCCTCGACGATTTCCGCCGCGCGCTCGGCAATCTCCGAACCGACGGCATCGGCGATCACGTACCGCAAGGGGTCCGGTTCCCGGGAGAGACGTTCGAACCATTCATGGAATTTCCACCCCGCCGTTGCGACGAACACGGCGAGGCGATCGACACCGCGCAGGCATGCCGCGATGGTCCCGCCTGTCGAGAGAGACACGCCTTCCACCTCGATCGATCGTTCTCCCATGCGAGTTCGGCCAGGCTGGAGGAGGACATAACCGCACGCAGCTTCCACCCTCGGCTCGCATTCGCGGAGCACATCGGCGATGCCGGCCGACACGACGGGCGGAGCGGAACGCAGGGGGTATCCCAGGGCATTCTCGATCCGTTCCATGCGCAATGCGAGCTCACCGAACTCGAGGTACATGGTTCGAATGGTCCGGCTCATGGGGACGCTAGGCTTCATCGCCCTCCCTTTCATGACCCGCCGACCCGGTGGAGAAATTCCACCGCAGCATAGGGGTCTGCCCCGTATGCATCCGCGCCGATGGTCGCGGCGAACTCCGGCGTGACGGGCGCGCCGCCGACGATGACGGGCGTGCACGGCGTCGTTTCCTTCAGCACAGCGACAGTGGTGCGCATGTTCGGCATCGTCGTCGTGAGAAGAGCACTGAGGCCGACTACAGCACCGGGACGGGAGCGAACCTCCGCGACGAATCGTTCCGGTTCGACATTCACACCGAGGTCCACGACATCCCACCCCGATCCTTCGACGACCATGGCGACGAGTTTCTTCCCGATATCGTGGAGATCGCCGAAAACCGTTCCTATGATGAACGTCCCGCGGGTGACGATCGCGCGCGAACGGAAGAAGGGGCGCAAGTGGTTCATCGCGGCGTGCATCGCACGCGCAGCCAGGAGGACATCAGGGACAAATACCTGTTTTTCCCGGAATTTCTCCCCGATCCTTCCCATACCGGGAATCAGCCCCTCGTCCAAGATGCGTGCGGGCGGCACACCCGCCTCGAGGAGCAGGCGGGTCAGTTCCTCCGCACCGTCACGGCCCCGAAGATCGACAGGGTGAAGCGAAGACGCGTCCGCTTTCCCGCGCTCCACGCATTCGGCGAGGCGCTCGAGGGTCTCGGCGATTTCTCTTTCTTCCATCGACGATTAAGATACGCCCACTCTCCCAGGTGCGGCAACCCACTCACGGCGGTGGTTGGGAAAGGCGAGAAAACGCCGGGAGGGATTTTCGACCTGTTGCGCGGTTCACCGGACTTTCACGACGAACCCCTCCGTGTGCGCCGCGAACTCCGGGGCGTACATGGACTGAATCGTCGTGATGCCGTTCGAGAAGACGCCGCGATGCGTGACGCGGATGAAGTACTCGAAGACATGCACGCCTTTGGGGAGCCAGTGGATGAAGAAATTCACCGACGCGTCTTTCGGTGCCTCGTAAAATCCCAGCCCTCCTCTCCACTTGAAACCGGAGAGCTGGTTCAACGGTTCGAAACCTGCACCGCGCATATCCTTCAGGTGAATGTATTCCATGTCACGGTCGACGCGAATTTCGATGCGTGCCGTGAGAATGTCGCCGACATGGAGAGGGTTCCCTTCACTGATGGGTTCGAGCACTTCCCCCTCGTCCGTGACCGACTTGCGGAAGAGAGTTTTCCGGACGGCCAAGGGACTCTTCGCGGGGGTGATGCGATCCAGCCTTTCGAAGTACTGCCAGTAGAGGGCGCCCCATGCGATCCCCTCGTCCCGCTTGGTCACGACCACCGTCCCCATTTCCGGTTTGATCTCCGCGCCGTTCCACGTCGCCGAATAGTAGCCCGTGCCCGCCTCGGGTTTTCGTCCCTCGCCGCGCGGGTCGACGGGCACGCCGCCGAGCACCACCTCGACGAGCGCTTCGGATGCGAGCGGGTCACGGCCTCGGAGAAGGAGGGCATATACCGCATCCGCCGTGGCGATGGTCGTCTTCCAGTCCTGGACCTGTTTCTGCTTCAGGAGCCAGATCTTCATCTCTTCGACAGCCTTGGCGTCGCGGGCGACTTCGTCGAAGGCTTCGATGAGCACGGCCTGCGTCTCGATGGGCGCCTGGTACCAGAACCAACCCGCATTCTGTTTCCAGTACATGCCCATTTCGTCGGACCAGAGCGAACGTTCGCGGAGTGAAGCGATGATACCTTTCGGCGTCGCTTCGTCGCCGAAACGGCGAAGCGCGAGGGCGATCATCCCCTGGGACATGAGACTCCTGCCGAGCCAGTGCTCACGGGCCTGTCTCTTCCAGAATTCGACAGCTTCCCGGTGCTCACGGGCGATTTCCTGCGCGAGGAAAAAACTCCGCGCGTACAGGTACTGCACGGCGAGTTCCCCGAGGTAGTCCTTTGCAGGGTTGAAATCGCGGCTCCGTTTCAACCGCTCGTAGTCCTCCGCCATCTGCCGGTCGCAGTACTCGATTGCACGGCGGAGAAGGGCAAGCTCCCGGTCGCGGGAGAGGTCCACACCGAGGGCGCGCAAGTGCCCCATTCCCGCGACGATATACTGCGTGATATACCTGCTCTCGGGCATGCCCGGGAACCACGGGAACCCCCCGTTTGACCCCTGCATTTTCTGGAGCGTCCGAAACGCGTCGTCGAGCGCCTGCGCCATGCCGTTGAGATCGAAGAGCAAGGCGACGCGGCGCTTCCGCTCACTCTCGTCTTTTCCCTGCAAGACCCATGGCGTTTCCTGCAACAGGACGGATTTCAGGTCTTCCCGCTTTTCCAGGTTGGAAAGGAGGGCATCGGTTCCCTTCCACTGGGAGAAGATCCGCTCGATCTTCGGGTTCGACCGAACGATGTGGGCGGCGAGGCTGTTCGCATAGAACCGGTTGAAGACCTGCTCGGAACACTCGTACGGGAATTCCATGATGTAGGGCAGGGCCTGCACGGCGTACCATGCCGGGTTCGACGTCACCTCGAGCGTGAGCTTGCGGTGG
>JARYLZ010000119.1 GCA_029907355.1 Bacteroidota bacterium
CGAGAACATCGGGTCACCGGTGGCGTTCTCGAAGGGGAGGATGACGATGCGCATGAAGTCGGTCGCATGCAGAGAACGGGGGAAGAAGAGCGGTGACCAAAGGGGAATGGTCGCTGCCATGAGTGCGAGAATACCGACGGGGAGCAGCCATTGCCGGAAACGACCCCTCCAGTTGAACAGCCTCGGTTCTGCCCGCTCGTCCTTTATGTCGGATCCGTTCATCGCCTCCGGGTTTCTTGCATCCGAAAATACGACACGAGTGTCTCAACATCATCACACGTGGGAATCCCATGCGATACTTGTGTCCCTCCTCATCCTTACACGGGGCTCATTTCGCCATCCGTCTTAAAGGGATACCGCGGAGCGGTGCCTTCATTCCCCCTTCAGCGATACGTATATTTCTCAGCATCATTTCCCATACCCGAGCGATCGGGGGGAAATGAGGAATGTGATCCTCACTGTCTCGTGGAAGGACCGTTCAACCCGCATGCGTGACTCGCCGGCGGAGATTTCCCTCGTCATCGCGGTGTACAACCGCGCCGATGCGCTGCGTCTCGTTCTCACGGCCCTGGAGAGGCAGACATTTCGGTCCTTCGAGGCCGTCATCGCGGACGACGGGTCTGGGGAAGAGGTGGGCAAGGTGGTGTCGGAATTTCGTGCCCGGCTTTTTTTCCCTATTATCCATGTACGCCAGGATGACCGAGGATGGCGGAAAAATGCCGCTCTGAACGCTGCCGTACGTCGGAGTCGTGCATCCTATCTCGTTTTCATTGACGGGGATTGCGTTCCCCATCACCGTTTTCTCGAGGATCACTGGGCGGAACGTGCCGCCCGCACGTTCCTCTGCGGGAGGAGGGTTGAACTCAGCCCCGCATTGACGCGGGATTTCACGGAAGAGAACGTGCGTAGCGGCCGCTTCGAACGCTTCGGCCTGCGCGGCTGGTGGGAAGCAGTCCTCGGTCGGGCCGTGCGCGTGGAAGACGGCATCCGTCTTCGTCGTCCGTTCCTTGCGCGCATTCTTCACGGGGACATGTGCAGGATGTTGGGGAGCAATTTTTCCCTCTACCGCGTCGACCTCGAAGCGATCAACGGGTTCGACGAGCGGTACGAAGGGCCGGGGTGCGGCGAGGATTCCGACGTCCAGTTCCGGCTCGAGTTGTCGGGGTGCGTCGGCAAGTCGTTGCGGCACCGTGCGGTTCAATACCATCTCTGGCACCCCGTACGCAGGGTTTCGGAAGCAAGTATCCGGCGCTTCGAGGAAGTCCGCCGCATGCGTGCGGCGTGGTGCGAAGAAGGTCTTTTCCGCGCAGGCGCGGCGGGAGCGGCCGTCATTCACGGCGTTCCCGCGCGCGGAGACGCCGGGAGGGGCACGTGAGAACCGTCCTTCGCATCATCCGTTATCTCCGGCCCTATCGGAAGAACCTCACCCTCGCCTCGGCGTCGATGTTCCTGTTCGTCGTGTTCAACATGACGACCGTCGTTCTCATCATCCCCTTCATCAACGTCCTCTTCGACCGAACGCCGCCGCAGGTGCGTCCTATCCCCCCCCTGTCGTTGGACACGTTCAAGGAATGGGCGTTGACGGGAATGAACAACCTGCTCGCTTCGGTCGAACCGGTCACCGCTCTGCAGGTGCTCTGCGTGTTCATCGTCTTGAGTTTCCTGTTCAAGAACCTGTTCCATTACCTCCAGAGCTATTTCATGGCCCCGGCGGAGCACGGGATCATCCGCGATCTCCGTCAGGAATTGTTCGACCACCTCACGCGCCTATCGCTGGGCTATTTCAGCGAGGAGAGGAAAGGCGTCCTGATGTCGCGCATCGTCAACGACGTAAAGGTCGTCAACGACTCGGCCATCGCGGTCATCAACAGCATGTTCCGCGACCCGCCGCAAATCCTCACCTACACGGTCATTCTCCTGCTCA
Organism: Bacteroidota bacterium; assembly: GCA_029907355.1. Taxonomy (GTDB): domain Bacteria; phylum Bacteroidota; class Ignavibacteria; order SZUA-365; family SZUA-365; genus JARYLZ01. The sequence continues at coordinate 1,925 of JARYLZ010000119.1, forward strand.
TCGATTGGAAACTGACGCTCCTCGTCTTCGTCCTCCTGCCGCTCACGGGCATGTTCCTCGCGAAGGTCGCCGAGAAACTGCGCAGAGAAAGCTGGCGCCTCCAGTCTGCCATGGCGGACTTGACCTCGCTCTTGGACGAAACGCTCTCGAGCATGCGCATCATCAAAGCGTTCCGCACCGAGGAGCACGAGAGCAGGCGATTCCGCGCTTACAACGAGCGTTATTTCCGCACGACGGTGGACATCATGCGCCGCAGCGAGATGACGGCGCCGATCACGGAAGTGACGAGCGTGCTCGTCGTCGTCCTCATCCTGTGGCTGCTGGGGGACGCAGTCCTCAAGGGGACGGGCGGGATGTCGAGCGGCGTCTTCGTCGCATACATTTTTTCCATGTTGCAGATGATGCAGCCGCTGAAATTCTTCGGCCAGATGATCAATCACCTGGGGCAAGGACTGGCCGGCGCGCAGCGGGTCTTCTCGGTGCTCGACATCCCCCCGAAGATCGTGGACGCTCCCGATGCCGTCGCGCTCCACGGTTTCCGCGAACGCATCGAGTTTCGGGACGTGCATTTCCAATATGACACGGGCGACGAGATCCTCTCCGGCGTTTCCCTCGAGATCCGTGCCGGCCAAGCGGTGGCGATCGTCGGGCCGAGCGGGGTGGGGAAAACGACCCTCGTGGACCTCGTACCGCGGTTCTACGACGTGACCGCCGGCGCCATCCTCATCGACGGCGTCGACGTGCGGCGGGTGAGGCTCGACTCCCTCCGGGCGCTCATGGGCATCGTCACCCAGGAGACATTCCTCTTCAACACGACGATCCGGGAAAACATCGCCTACGGCACGCCCGGCGCGACGGACGAACAGGTCGAAGCCGCGGCGCGGGCGGCGAACGCGCATACCTTCATCCTCGAGACGCCGCGCGGATACGACACGGTGATCGGCGATCGAGGCGTGAAACTCTCGGGCGGCCAGAGACAGCGCCTCGCCATCGCCCGCGCGGTCCTGAGGAACCCCCCGATCCTCATCCTCGACGAGGCGACTTCTTCGCTCGACACGGAGTCCGAAATCCTCGTCCAAGAAGCCATCGAGCGGTTGATGGAGGGAAGGACCTCGATCGTGATCGCCCACCGGCTCTCGACGGTCCAGCGGGCCGATCTCATTTTCGTTCTCGACGGCGGAGTGATCAAGGAGCGGGGGACGCACGAAGAGCTGATGCGGAACGGCTCAGGTCTGTACCGCCGGCTGTACGATCTGCAATTCCTCCTGTGAGGCGCGACGGTCGTGAACACCGGGAGAATGGATCGAACGATCGGCACGGTGCTCTGGTACGCCGTCCTCGCCGTGTCGCTGACCCTTATCTTCTCGACGGCCGCCGCACAGGCCGCCGCCCTCATCGCCGTCATGGCCTGGGTATGGCTTGCGGTCCATGGGAAAACGGCTTTCCCGCCGAAACGGATCGCCATCCCTTTCCTTGCCTTCTACCTCGCCCGCGCCGTGTCCGTTCTCTGGTCGGTCGTGCCGGCGGAGAGCGTGCATATTCTCCGGACGGAAACGGTGTTCGCCCTGTATTTCTTCGCAGTGCACGGCGCTGTGGCTCGAGATCCCGAGAAGCGCCTTCCCGTCGTCGTCCGTCTTCTCGTGTGGACCGGCGTTCTCGCTGCCCTCATCGGTGCAACGAAAGCGTTTGCCTTCGGGCAGGCGCGGATCAGCTCCACGACGTCCGGATACTACACGCTCGGCATGTACCTCTGCCTGTCGCTGATCGCGGTTCTCGCCTTGGGACCCAGCCGCGAAATCGTCCCCGTCCGTCTGCAGTACCGTTTCCTCGCGTGGGTACCGGCTCCCGCGTGGTGGGGGATCGCGTGCACGGTGTTGCTCGTGGGTGTGATTCTCACCGAGAACCGCTTGCATTGGGCGCTCGCCGCAGCGGCCGTGTTCGGGTATTCCGTGAGCAGGCGACGTCTCGTGGCCCCGGCTCTCGCAATCATGGCAATCGCCGTCTCCCTCCTCTTTCCATCGGTGTTCGAGCGCGTCGCCCGACGCACGGCCTCCCCCTCGGTGATGAGCGGGCGTGACGTGATTTGGGGTGCGGCATGGTCCATGGCGGGCGAAAGGCCGCTGACCGGTTTCGGACCGCGGTCCTTCCGTGCGGTGTTCCCGGCGTTCGACCGGTTGGAGGACAAGGGCGTGAGCAGTTGGCATAACGACTTCATCCAGGTGTACATGGACAGCGGCGCCCCCGCGCTCCTCGCGTTTCTCGCAATGGTCGCCGCTGGGCTGTGGCTTTCGGCGACATCGCGCACGCGTCACCCGAGAGGCGACCCCCTTTCCCCCTACCCGGCGGCGGTGTTGGGCATGCTGGCAGCCTTCGCCCTCGCCAGCGGGGTCCTCGACGTCATTCTCTCGCTCGCGTACTTCACCGCGCTGGCGATCGCGGCCACGCTCGCAGTTCGCAGCAGTACACGGCATGAGCCCGCGTCGTCCGCAGGGGGTCGACCGTGAGGGCACCGCTTTCCGTTATCGTCATCGCACGCGACGAAGCGCAGAATATCCAACCGTGCCTTCGAAGCGTCATGTGGGCGGACGAACGGGTCGTCGTGGTGGATGAGGGGAGCACAGACGATACGGCGGAACGAGCACGTTCCTGTAATGCGCACGTCATCGTGCGCCGGTGGGAAGGTTTCGCGGAGGCGAAGCGCTTCGCCGTCGCTCAAACGAGCAATGAGTGGGTGCTCTGGCTGGATGCGGACGAACGTGTCACGGAGGATCTCGCCGAGGAGATCCGCACCACCCTGGAAACGGACCCGCCGTTCTCCGCCTATCGAGTGCCCCGCAGGGCGTATTTCCTCGGGAAATGGATCCGGCATTGCGGTTGGTATCCAGGCTATGTCGTCCGGCTTTTCCGGAAATCGAAAGCACGGTTCAACACCCTCCCGGTCCACGAGGGACTCGAGGTCGAAGGACCGGTCGGGACGTTCCACCACGACCTTCTCCATTACACCGACAGGGACTTGCAACATTACTTCCGGAAACTCGACCGGTACACGACACTCGCGGCAACCGATCTCGAAGCGGTGGGCAAGCGGGCGTCGGCTGTCGATATCCTCCTCCGTCCCACGGCGGTGTTCCTGAAGATGTACCTTCTCCGCGCCGGGTTTCTCGACGGCATGCACGGCCTCGTCCTCAGCAGCCTTTCCGCGTGCTACGTCCTCGCGAAATACGCGAAGCTCTGGGAGCGCACACGGGTGCGCCGCCGGCGAAAGGGGAAGGGGGGTGTTCGTGAAGGGGATGGGAATGCGCTATGAAGACAGGTGAACCAAGGAAACGGGAAAGCGGGGGTGCGGCTCGCAGACGAGAGGGAAGAAAACCTTCCGTCGCGTTGGGGAAACGTACCGCCGGAACGGAGACGGGTGCCGATGCGTACCCGACCTATTGCGATTACGCGTGCCCCCATGCCGACTTTGCGGACCCGTCGGCCGTCGGTGCATGCAGGCGTGATGTCGGCGTGTGGTGCAAAATCGCAGGCCGGTTCAACGCCAAGAACGCCCGCTGTCTCATGCGCCGCTGACGTCTTCCCTGCAAAGCGTCTGCTTCTCTTCGTGTATGCATAGCCGGGGCGCAAGCAGGTCGTTCCCATCCCGAACGCACGACTCTGTTTCTCGCATCTCGTCGGCGAATCCGCTACATTGTTTCCTGTGAGCAGTTTGCGGTTCAAGATAGGCTTCGGGTACCTGTTCATCATCGGGATCGCCCTTATCGCCGCCGTGATCGTCCTGTTGAACGTGCGGGCGATGAACAGCGAGTCCCGGCGGATTTTTTCGGAGAACTTCCGCGCGCTCATCGCGGCCGAGCACATGCTCCAAGCCCTGCAGTTGCAGGAGAGCGCACAGATCGAGATGCTTGTGCAGGACGTCGACGTCGCACGCATCTCGTTCAACGAGCAACGCGACAGTTTCCTCGCCTGGTACCAGCGGGCGCAGGAAGCTTCCCGTGACCCCGTTGAGCGGTATGCGCTGGACACGCTTCTCACCGTCTACCGCCGGTACCTCTCCGTGACGGACTCCCTCCAAGCCATGATCGAGAAACGCGCACCGAAAACGCTCATCAGGGACTACCAGTTCATGGTCATTCGGCCGGTCTCTGATCTCCAGAAAGCCGTCGCGTTCCGGATTTTCGACCATGGGAGAGCGCGTCTCGCCGAAGCGGACGAGCAGGCACAGAAGAGCGCGAGAACCGCCGCTGCCGTCATCATCCTGACGACGTTCTGCACCATCGTCCTCAGCGTCATTGCCAGCGTGACGTTCACGCGAAGGATCGTCCGACCGGTGACGGCATTGACCGACCGGATCAGGAACATTTCCCGCGGGAAGCTCGGCCAGAAGATCGATGTCCTGGCCGACGACGAGCTGGGGATCCTCACAGCCGAGTTCAACAAGATGACCGCCCGGCTCCAGGCATACGAAGAGATGAACGTGCAACAAATCATCGAGGAGCGGAACCGTTCCCGGGCGATCCTCGCGAGCATTTCCGACCCCATCGTCGTCACGGACCGCAAGGACCGCCTCGTGATGATGAACGAAGCGGCGAAGGCAGTCATTCCCCTCGCGCAGGGTGTCGACGGCGTGACGTACACCGGCCGAGCAGATTGCGACAGGGTCTTCGCCCTCGCCGCGATAGACCGGTATGTCCAGTTCGCGCCCGAGGGCCTCGAGCTGGTCGACGGCGGCAGGGCGGTAGACGTCTGCGGCAACCA
>JARYLZ010000011.1 GCA_029907355.1 Bacteroidota bacterium
AAGATCTCTCGTCCCGAACCTCTTCACGGTTCTCAACGTGTTTTTCGGGTTCCTCTGCATCATCCATGCGATGCAGGGGCGGTATATGTTGGCCGGTCTCTACGTGGTGTTCTCGGCGGTCTGTGACACGCTCGACGGTATCATGGCACGGTTGACCCGTTCTGCAAGCGAGTTTGGCGTAGAACTCGACTCCCTCGCGGACATCGTGAGCTTTGGGGCCGCTCCTTCCGTTCTCGTCTATGCGCTTTTCCTCAAGGCGCACGGTCCGTTTGGGAGTCTCCTCGCGGCATTCCAGCTCCTCTTTGGGGCCCTGCGCCTCGCTCGTTTCAACGTGCAATTGACCGGTTTCCATAAAGACCATTTCGTGGGTGTCCCGATCCCCCTCGCCGCGCTGACCATCGTATCGTTCATGTTCTTCTTCACTCCGGGAACCATTGCGAAAGACATGCAGCTCCAGTACGCGTACATGATCACGATTTTCGTGTGCAGCGTATTGATGATCAGTACGATCCGATATCCTGTCCTCCCGTCGATTTCCCTCCGAACGTTGCGTCGGCAACCTCTCCTGGTGCCTCTCTTGCTCCTCATGATCGGTTTTCTCGTACTGACGAAGGGGAAAGCCCTATTCCCGATCCTCGCGGCGATCATTCTCTCGGGTGTGCTTCGGGCGACGGTATCCGCTGTGCTGAGATGCTTGCCGTTCACTCGTGTCGTCCCCGCGGACTCCGCTGGGGACTCTCTTCCCCTCGATCCTGAATCGCGAAGAAGGTGCATATGAATTTCACGATGGAAATTATCATCACGAGGCGTCCTACCATTCTCGATCCCGAAGGGAAGGCCGTCGAGCACGCTCTCCACGAGCTCGGCTTGGGGAACATCGCAAATGTCCGCATCGGCAAGCACGTGAAACTCATCGTCACGGCGGATGACGAGGAGCAGGCGCGCGCGATCGTCGAGGAAGCATGCAGGAAACTCCTGGCGAACCCGGTGATGGACGATTACACGATTACCCGCGCAACGGGGAGTTGACATGGCACCCGTTCGTTTCGGTATCGTCGTGTTCCCGGGATCGAACTGCGACCACGACGCATACTACGCCGTAAAACACGTGCTGGGTGCCGATGCCGTTTTCCTCTGGCACCGCGATACCACGTTGCGGGGTGTCGATGTCGTCATCCTCCCTGGCGGCTTCTCCTATGGGGATTATCTCCGATGTGGGGCGATCGCACGATTCTCGCCGATCATGAAAGAAGTCGTCCGCTTCGCCAAGGCGGGAGGGTTCGTCATGGGGATATGCAACGGGTTCCAGATTCTCTGCGAATCCGGCTTGTTGCCCGGAAGCCTTCTCAGGAACGCTTCGCTCCGCTTCGTTTGCCGCATGGTGCATATCAGAACGGAACGCGCCGGGACGGCCTTCACGCGCTTGCTCGCGCAAGGGCAGGTGCTGACGATGCCGGTTGCGCACGGGGAGGGAAATTACTATACTGACGCGTCCACGCTTGCGGGACTCGAAGCGAAAGGGCAAGTGCTCTTTCGATATTCTACTCTCGACGGGCAGGTGACTCCCGGAGCGAACCCGAACGGGTCCTTGCGGAACATCGCGGGAGTCATGAACGAGGAAGGAAATGTCTTCGGGCTGATGCCTCATCCGGAACGGGCGATGGAACACATAATCGGGTCGGTGGATGGAGCGATGATTTTCCGCTCCGTGCTCGAAGCTGTTACACAACGCGCGCCGAGCGCCGTTTCCAAGGAGTGACGACCATGTTCAATCTCGGCACCGGCGAGATCATCCTCATCCTGCTGATCATCTTGATCTTCTTCGGTGCAAAGAAAATCCCGGAACTCGCCCAAGGCCTCGGCAGAGGGCTCAAGGAATTCCGCAAGGCCGCGAAAGACATCCAGGAAGATATCTCGCTGGATGAACGGAAATCCGACGAGAAGAAATAGCCCATTCGGGGATTTCACCCGGCGGTCTTGTCGATCAGCGGTGCGTTCGTTTCCCGAATGAGAGGCTACATCGCGCTTCGCCCGTCCCTCCTCAGCGGAGAAGTACGTTGCGAACGGCTTGTCGGCGACGCACTGGATGCCGCTCGTCGGAACCGTGACCTGAATGCTTTCCTCGAGGTGTATGAGGATGCCGTGGAGCGTGCTGCTCGCGTCGATGCGAAGATTGCGGAAGGAACGGCCGGACCATTGGCGGGAATGATCGTCGCTCTCAAGGACAATCTGCTCATGCGTGGGAGGAAGTGCACCTGCGCATCCCGTATCCTGGAAGGGTTCGAGTCCCTCTACGACGCGACGGCTGTCGCGCGCCTCCTCGCGGCAGATGCGATCGTGATCGGCAGGACGAACATGGACGAGTTCGCGATGGGATCATCCGGCGAGCACTCGGCGTTTGGCCCCGTATTGAACCCGAGAGACAGGCGGCGGGTCCCGGGAGGATCGAGCAGCGGCGCAGCCGCTGCTGTCGCGGCAGGTATCGTGCATGCCGCCCTCGGTTCGGATACCGGCGGGTCCGTGCGCCAACCCGCTGCATTCACCGGCATTGTCGGCGTCAAACCGGGGTATGGCCGCATTTCGCGTTACGGCCTCGTGGCATTCGCCTCGTCGTTGGACCAAATCGGGACCTTGACGACGACGGTAGCGGATGCAGCGCTTCTCCTGGACGTCATTTCCGGTCCCGACCCGTTCGATGCGACGACGGACCCTGAGCCGGCAACGCGAGTCACCGATGATCTCGAGCGGCCCCTTGGCGCTGTCCGGGTCGGGCTTCCGCGGGAATTCATCGAAGAGCGACTCGATGAATCCGTGCACGAGGCGCTGGAACGGGCGAAGGACGCCTTGCGGACGATCGGCACTTCTATCCAGGTCGTCTCCCTCCCGCACCTTCGCTACACGATACCGGTATATACCGTCGTTGCAATGGCCGAGGCATCATCGAATCTCGCGCGGTACGACGGTGTGCGTTACGGTCTTCGTCGCACGGCGGCGACCCACACGGAGTTGTACGAGCGCACCCGGAATGAGGGGTTCGGGCCTGAAGTGAAGAGACGTATTCTGGTCGGCACCTATGTTCTCTCCGCGGGGTACGTCGATGCCTATTACCGCAAAGCACAGCAGGTACGTGCTCTGATCGCACGCGAGTTCACGGATGCCTTTCGAACGGTCGACATCCTGCTCGGTCCGACAACGCCGTCGCCTGCTTTCTTTCGCGGGGAGCGCCTGCATGACCCCCTCACCATGTACCTCTCCGATGTGTTCACCGCTTCGGCCAACCTCGCCGGTGTACCTGCCATGCATCTCCCCGTCATGGACGACCTCGAAGGTCTCCCCATCGGCGTACAACTTTTCGCCCCTATGCGCGGGGAGGGGCTCATGTTCCGCGTCGCTTCCGCCTTGGAACGCACATTGCGACAGAGTGGGCGTTAAGCGTTGGTGGAAGGGAATCACCTGCCGTGAACGTTTCCCGTCGGCGTCCGCACACGAGACATGACGGTTTTCCGCATGCACCGTTTCTGTTGTTCGTTCCATGCGTAAAATTCTCTCCCCACATGGAATACGCGGCATGATGGAAAACGGGGAACTGTACCGACTGCATGATGAGCCGAATCAACGTCTGAGCTCGCCCCCCCCGCCTCCTACCGTAAGGATCTTTTGCGATTTCGACGGGACCGTAATCGACGAAGACGTCGGAGACGCATTTTTCAGCGCGTTTGTGGGACCGACATGGGAAGAAGACAACCGAGCGTACCGTGAAGGCAGAAGGGGTGCGAGGGAGACGTTCGAGCGGTACACCTCCAGGATGATGGGATTGACGGCCGAACGGATCCATGCATGGCTGCGCACCTATCGTGTCCATTCATCCTTTCCTCCATTCGTCCATGCAATGCAGATGCGGAAATTTCCCGTGGAGATCGTCAGTGACGGGCTCGATGCGTACATTCTGCCCCTGCTTGCGGAAGTCGGCGTTTCCGTACCCGTCATCGCCAACCATCTCCTCATCCGGGAAGATGGGACCTGCCGGGTTCTGAGCCCCTACGCCGACGAGACTTGCACGGTCTGCGGCACATGCAAGCGTAACCATATTATGGTTTCGAGCGGAGAACACGATACGATCGTCCTCGTGGGGGACGGTATATCGGATTTCTGCGCAGCCGAAATCGCCGATGTCGTGTTCGCCCGGAGCGAACTCGAGAAATTTTGCAGACAAAGGAATATCACGTTCCGCCGTTATTTTACGTTCGATGATATTCTCTCGGAGATGGAAAAACTTTGTCGGAGGCGCTCTTTCCCGCACCCTCGTCGCGCTGCACTCTCGCGTGCATCCGTATGGAGGTCCGGCTGAAATGTTTTGCCCGACGCACATTGCGATGTGCCTGAGGACCGAGGATGAATGAAACGTCGATTCACGAGAGGCTGAGTCCGGAGTTTCCCCTCACGGGGCGGCAGATTCTCAAGCATCTATTCCTGTTCCTCTTGACATTTCTCACGACGCTCGTCGCGGGAATGTTATGGCAGAACGAGACGGATCTCATCTTCATCGGGAAAGGTCTCCCGTACAGCCTCAGTCTTCTTTTCATCCTCTCGTGCCACGAGTTCGGTCACTACTTTGCGGCTCGGCGGCATGGTGTCCCTGTGACGCTTCCATACTTCATACCGCTTCCTCCCGTCAGCATCATAGGATTCGGAACCCTCGGTGCCGTGATCAGAACGCGGAAGAGGGTCGAAAGCTCCAAGGCATTGTTCGATATCGGGGTAGCGGGCCCAATCGCTGGTTTCATCGCGAGCATGCTCGTTCTCGCAGTCGGCTTCATGACTCTGCCTGGACCCGAGTTCATCCTGGGGATACACCCGGATTTCGATTTTACAATAGAGTCCGTTCCGGGTTTACCACCGGGTTCCGTTCTCACGTTCGGCAAGCCGATTCTTTACGGTGTATTTGCCGATCTCTTTGCACGTCCCGGCGCATGGATTCCCCCCATGTGGGAAATGTATCATTACCCGTTCCTGATCACGGGCTGGTTCGGGCTTTTCGTCACCGCGATGAATCTCCTTCCTGTCGGCCAGCTGGATGGCGGCCATATTCTCTTCGCGCTATCCCCGAAACTACACCGCCTCGTTGCACGGGTTGTTTTCATGAGCCTGCTTTGGTTCGGCGGCATGGGAATGCTCCCGGATTTTCTTCGACTGATCGGACTTGAGTCATATGCTGTCCTGCTTGTTGACAATTTTTCAAATTATTATGCCGTATTTTGGTCCGGATGGATGATTTGGGCAGTGTTCCTCGCTTTCGTGGTAAAATTAGACCACCCCGAAGTTGTTGATTATCAAGAATTGGATCCTTCGCGACGTATACTGGGTTGGTTTTCTCTTGCAATATTTGCATTTTCGATAATACCGGCACCTATATTTTTTCAATAACATTTTCAGAAAAAAAAATTCTACGACCCGTTCTGGAATTGACTTTTGAGAAACGGTTGGGTATGTTTGTTCTGCCTCCTTGATAGTGTGGTCGTAAGCCGGGGCATGCATCGAATGGTGCCCCGGCTTCGTCATAAATACGACCACTGTTCTCTCGAGTCGCATCGGTTCATGATCTATCGTTCATTCCTTCCCGCACTTTTCGGTTTCGTCTTTCTCGCGTGCAACGATACGTCGACGGTTGTCGATGTGAATTTCCCTGAGCCGCCGCCGGCGTTCATTTCCCTCACGCTTTCCTCGTACACGTTCGATACGGATTCGATGAGCATCGTCCCCGGGCGAAACAAGACGCCTGCGGACCCGGTGATGATCCGGATTGGAATCGAAGCGACGGCCGACCTGGATGCGCGACAGGAAGCGCGCATCGTGCGCGCTTCCTGCACCGTGACGCCAGATGGAAAGGAACAGGTGATCGCACAGAGCGATCTCGCCCGACAGACGGAGACGGTGTTCACGGGAACGGTACCTCTCTCGATCGCCCGAGGCGACGTAGGTGTTTACCGGGTGACGGTTGCGGGAGAGGATGCGATGGGGCGACAATCCGCCTCTATCCACACGACGTTCCGTGTCATAGCAGGCGCGAAGGCGCCGTTCTTTTGCGGCCTCACCGCGCCGGATACGGTCGATCTCCCTCTCGAGGGCTTCGACATCATTCGCCTTGCACTCTGCGTGGATGATTCCAGCGGACGGGCGGACATCAAACGCGTCCTGTTCAACTCGTTCCTTCCTAGCGGGAAACCATCGAGTGGGAATCCCTTTCCCATGTACGATGACGGGACTCACGGTGATATCACAGCGGGTGATGGGACATATTCGCTCGACGTTCAACTCCCGGCCACGGCGGAGCGGGGACGCTACCGCTTCGAGTTCTTCGCGTATGATCTCGGGAACCTGAGCGCATTCCTTTCCCATACCATCGTCGTCCGGTGACATGCAACGCGTGATCCGTTCTCTCGGCTTCGCTCCCGCGATCGTTGTTCTGCTCACCGCCTTGCAGGCACAGTCGCAGATCCTCCCCCTCGGGTTCCGGTTCGATGGAATTCGAACGAAAAATGGTTCCGATACGCGGCCGCTCAGCAACAGCGCCATCGATATTCGCACCCGAAGCGATACGATTTGGGTGGGAGGTGGAAAAGGGATAGATCTGAGCCCCGACGGCGGTTTCACGTGGCGCCATATCGGTTCGGAAGAACCGTTCGAGCACGAAGACGTCGCGGCTTTCAACGGGTGCGGCCCGGTCCTCTGGGCTTCCCTTGCAGGCAGCGAACGTTTGAAAGACGGAACGGAAATCCCGAAGGGACTCGGTCTCGCCGTTTCCACCGATAATGGGAAGACTTGGTCACGTATCGAACAGCCCCGAGAGAACGAGAACGACTCGACCTTTCTGATCGAGTACGGGATCAACAAGATCAAGGGCCTTGCCATCACGACCACCTATAACAACATTACCTACGACATTGCGGTCACGAGTTCATCGGTATGGATCGCATCCTTCGCGGGTGGCCTGCGTCGCTCGACGGACGGTGGGAGAACGTTTCACCCCATCGTGCTTCCCAGCGACGAAAAAGACAGTATCCGCGATACGGACACACTGGATTTCGCGCTCTCCCCGGTGGATCGGCCGGATTTCTGGAACAGCGCGGGCACGGTGCTCGGCATGCGCGGCAGCCTGAACCACCGAGTGTTCTCCGTTCTCGCGACAGGGGATTCCACGGTATGGGTCGGAACGGCGGGTGGTATCAATCGGACGACGGACAACGGCCGATCGTGGAGGAAATTCACCTTCTCGAACCAATCCCAGCCGATATCGGGAAATTTCGTGGTTGCGCTCGGGAGGAATGTGATCGGCGGTATCGAGCACATCTGGGCATCGACGATCAATGCATTGGATCCCCATGAATTCCGCGCTGTAAGTGTGACGTCCGACAACGGTGAAACGTGGCGGACAGCCCTCCGGGGCGAGTTCACACATAACTTCGGTTTCAAGGACTCCATCGTCTACGCGGCGACGAACTCCGGCATTTTCCGCTCCGCCGATGGAGGGCGCACTTGGACGCTCCATTCCGTGTTCGTCGACCCCCTAAATCGGAATAGATCCATCGACCCGCGCTGTTACGCGGTGGCGGCTGCGGGTGATACGATCTGGATCTCGAACGTGGACGGTCTCCTCAAGACCGTCGATTGCTCAGGGCATTTCTTCGGGGCGGGGTGGACGATGCTCCGTGCTGCTCGACCGCTTTCCTCTGGGTCGAGCGCATATGCATACCCGAACCCCTTCATCCCTGTATCGGATGTATGCCGTATTCGGTACAGAACGGCTTCTTCGGGTAAGGCCACGATCGAGGTCTTCGATTACGCATTGTTCCCTGTTCGTACGGTCATCCGGAACGCGCCGCGGCCTCCGAATCTCGAGCAAGATGAAATCTGGGACGGCACCGACGATGCAGGGAAGCGCGTGGCGAACGGATTGTACTACATCCGTATTCAGACAGGGGAAGGCGAGGATGTATGGACGAAAGTCGTGGTTCTCCAATGAGAATGACGAAACGTCCTTTTGACGAAACGATCCGGTCTTACCGGAGCGAAGCCCGTGCGAGGCGAAACGGGAAGCCGGTGATGGGCGAATCGAACGTCTTCTGCATCGGCATCGCTCTTGCGTTGGTTCTCTCTTGCACGATGCCCGCCGGCTCCCCTGCACAGGTCGGGGGAAAGGCGGGCGCTTTTACCCGTCTCGGATATGGGGCGCGTGCGCAGGGGATGGGCAATGCGATGACAGCCGTCGCGACGGGAGTCATCGCCGTTCCATACAACCCGGCTCTCTCGCCGTTTCAGCGTGGTCATATCCTCTATGGAACCTACGGCATTCTTTCGCTGGATAGGAAACTCAATCAACTTTTTTACACCCAAAGTATTCGAATCCTGAGAAAAGGGGCACGAAAATACTCCGAGGATCCGGATGCGCAATCCCTCGCGGGTGTTTCGGCGGGCTGGGTGAACGCGGGCGACGCGGATATTCAAGGCTACGACTCCGACGGTTTCCCCACGGAAACATTCAGCATGTTCGAAAACCAGTTTTACCTCAATTTCGGGACGCGTTTGACGGAGCGATTCTCCGCGGGGTTCAGCGCAAAATTCTATTACTCCGGCCTATACCGGAACCTGACGAGTTCGGGGTTCGGTCTCGACTTCGGCATGCTCTATCGCGTGAGCGAGTGTTTCTCGGTAGGTTTCGTGGTGCAGGACCTCCTGACGAAATACAAGTGGGACACGAGCGTCCTGTACGGACCGGAAAATGGGCGCTCGACGGAAGACGAATTCCCTCTCGTTCTGCGGGCTGGTCTGGCCGCTGTTCTCAAGAACTTGAACGGCATCCTGCTCGCGGCGGACATCGAGTGGATTGGGAGGGAAACGCTTCTCCTGCGCGTTGGTGCCGAACTCCAGATCGCCGAACCGTTTGCAGTCCGTGCAGGAATCGACCGGCTCGATCTCAGCGGGGATGGTATTGCCGCCCGCCCTTCGTGCGGTATCTCTTTCTCGCAACCCATCGCCTCGTTCCGACCCGAGTTGGTCTACGCCATCATTCTCGAACCCGTTGCCCCTTCACCCACCCATGCCCTCTCGTTCGTCCTTTCCTTCTAATCGGCTCCTCGCACGTGGTGTTGCACGAGCGGTGCTGCCCGCTGTCGCTGCGATCGCCCTCTATTCGACGGTGTCCGCCCAGCCCGGTACGACAGGCATGTCATTCCTGAAAATCGGGGTTGGGGCTCGGAACGTCGCGATGGGGGAAACAGGCGTCGCCGGGGCGCAGGGAGGAGAACAACTCTTTTTCAACCCTTCGCTCGCGATGAACGAGGAACGCTCCTGCTTGTCCATCATGCATCAGGAATCCGTCCAGGACATCACGACCCAGTATCTCGGCGCAATAGTCTTGTTCGACGGCTGGCGCATGGGGGCATCGCTCCATCTTTCGAGCGTAGAGGGAGTCGAGGTGCGAACAAAACCCGGCGAGGCCGTCGGGGAGTTCACGTCGAGGAACTTTGCCTTGGGCTTGTCCTTTGCCGCGCACCTGGGGGATGCCGTCGCCATCGGGGCGGGGGGGAAAGTACTCTTCGAAAAAGTATACGTCGACGAAGCGGGCGGGTTCGCCTTGGATGCCGGCATTCATCTCCGCCCCTTCAGCGCCGAATCTCTCCGCGATCTGACTTTCGGAGCATCCGTCGCGAACATCGGTTCTATGGGGAAGCTACGGAACGAGCCGACTTCTCTGCCCGTTACTGCGCGGTGCGGGGCATCGTACATGGTGCCGGTCCGGTCCGTGGAAGGGGCTCTCCGGATGGAATTGGATGCGGTCGCAATCCCTAAGGAAGAACGCGTTCACGTGCATGGAGGGCTGGAAGCCGGGTATCGGGAAACGATTTTTTTCCGGATCGGATACATGAGCGGTTACGAGTTGAAAAACGTTTCCGCAGGTGCCGGCGTGGCATACGGGGGTGTCCGCCTCGATTACGCCATCGTACCATACGCCGATTCGTTCGGGACCGTTCATACGTTCTCACTTTCTCTCGGTTTGTAAAAAGAGCGGTTCACATGCCGCTTCCCCGCGTGTGCATGACATTGGTCGGTGATCCGCGGACGGACTCGCGGAGCCTTCGCTTCGCGCGCACTCTTGCGATGCGATACGAAGTTTGCGTGCTGTCTCTGGGTGAACGCGAAGAATCGTTCGCCCAAGACGGTGTCCGCTACGAGGTGATAGAGCGGCGGAGTGCCAACCTCGCGAAATCCCTTCCGAATTTTTGGGGATATAACGGGCAGTTGTGCATGCAGGCTGTGTCCGTTTGGCTCGCATGCGATCTCTACAGTCTCCCACTGGCGGCACGGGCGAGCAGGAAAACCGCGTCGGTCCTCCTCTTCGACTCTCGGGAATATTACCCCTACATCGCATCCCTCACCGACAGGCCGTTCCGGCGTTGGTTTTGGCGGGGGGTGGAATGGAAATACGGACGAGGCGCTGGAGCTGTCTTCACCGTCAATCATTCCATTGCGGAACGCTTGCGCGCACGTTATCCCGGGAAACCTGTCGTCGTCGTCGGGAATTACCCGGATGCGGATGAAATCGTGCCGGACCAGAATTTCCGCCGCCGTCTTCATATCCCATCTGGACACATCCTGCTTCTCTCTCAGGGGGGTGTTCAACGGGGGCGGGGAGGGGCTCTCTCCGTGCGTGCGTTGAGACGTCTCGAGAACTGCACGCTCGTCTTTCTCGGTTCGGGAAACGAGGAAAGCAGGCTCCGGTCACTCGCCGAACGCTGTGGTGTTCAGGATCGTGTCCGCTTCCATCCCGCTGTGCCTTCGAAAGAGCTCCTTTCGCTCACGGCTGCCGCGGACATCGGACTCTGCATCATCGAACACGTCGGTGAAAGTTACTCGTTGGCATTGCCGAACAAGTTGTTCGAATATTTTGCGGCTGGTCTGCCGGTGATCGCGAGTGACGGCCCGGAAATCGCGCGAGTCGTCCGCGAGACTTCCGCAGGCCTTCTCATCCGCCCCGACGATGAGGAGGGTTTCATCGCAGCATGTAAGAGCTTGATCGAGAATGAAACGCTCCGTGCGGCATTCGCGGCCCGGGCTCGTGAGGCGTCATACAGGTTCCGATGGAAAAGTGAGGGTGAACGTCTCCTGAACGTGGTCCGCGAAGCCGTCGATTCATTGACCGCTCGTTAGAGATCAACTGAAAATTCCTTCCGCGCTCTTGTTCGCCTCGGAGATGATCAGCCTTCTCCGTCGCCGATGCAGGAAAGAATCTTCCTCTTGTGGTCGTCCGGTAAGTCGACCAAGCGCAACGAGCGCTTGACGAACTCGCAGTAGAGCGGGATGAGCTCGGGGACATGCGCACGCAAGGATTGCACATGGACAGCGAGTGTTTCGGTATCTCCGCGAGCGATAGGACCGCTCAAAGCGGAAGCCGGTATGGTATTCACCAGCCTCCGGATGACGGTATCCGCCATGGGGAAGATGTGACGGTATCCGCCGTCCTCGGTCGATATCCGCAGCAGGTCGAGAACCTCGCTGCCGAGCGTGGTGAGAAAATTACCGGCGAAGACGCATGCGAGGTGGTAGAGAGGCTTATGAGACTTACGCACGTTCACGGCGGACCATCCCAGAAAGGAGAGGAATCGCCGGGCGGTGTCGAGGAAGACCTCCGGTCCTTCGATGCCGCAGCCGATTCCTTCGAGGAGTTGTGGATGCAACCCCTTGGCCGGGAATGACTGGATCGGGTGCAAGGACCCGGCGATAGCGCCTCGCTCGGAAAGGACTCGAAGCTCATCCGATGTGCGGAGGCCGGAGGTGTGCGCGACGAAGACCCCATGAAATTCCGTTCGAGTCGAGGCGAGGGTCGATGCAACGCTGGCGATCCGATCGTCCGGCACGCAAAGGATGATGCTGGGGACAGAGGGGTCGAGACATCGAGGGTCGTCATGCAGGGCGCAGGTTCCCGCCGTGACACGCACTGCCGCGAGTCTTGCCTGTGCAGTGTCGACAACGGCAGAGACCTGGATATTCTTGCTCAAGAAGAAATTCAGCAGGCTGGATCCGACGCGCCCTGCCCCGATGATGGCGATGCTGTTGAACGGGTCGGTCACTCCGGGGTGATCTCCGTATCTGCCGTGCGGAGGAATGCGGCAGAGATGTACCCGACGACGCGGCTCGTGTCGCCGGTCACGTCGCCAGAATTCGACGTGTGGAGAATCCGGGCACGGTCGGCGCCGAGTAGGATGCCGGCATGCATAACGGCGCAGATAGGACCGCCGCCGCAAGCTTCCGTTGCGCTGCTCTCGAGATCACGGAGGAGTCTTGTCGGCGACAGCGCTGCGATATCCTCGGCGGCTACTGCGTCGAGACGACGTGCTTCCTCGTCCGTGTGCATGTGCGAGAGATCGGATGAGGCGATGAGAACCGCTTGTTCTCCCGAGAGGACTTCGGAGAGAATGCGTCCAAGGAGAAAACAGTATTCCCCTCTCTGGTCACCCATCACGAGGGGGACGATCCGAATATCGTTGTTCACCCTTTGTAGGAAAGGGAGGTGAACCTCGACGGCATGTTCCATCCTGTGCCCGAAGCGGGAGGGGATGACGACGCCCCGGTGCCCAAGAAGCTTTCGGCGGATCCGGTCGTCGATATCCACGATGCCGAGCGGTGTGCGGTAGGCGTCCCCGTCATACACGGAAATCCCCTTGAAATATTCGCGGTGGCTCGGAGAGACGATGACTGCTGTCTCGATGGGTTTTCCCCGCAGGAGCGCATACGCGTAGCCTGCAGTCCTCCCGGAGTACATGTATCCCGCATGCGGGGCGACCAGCCCGACGATCGTTCCGCGGACATCTTCGACTTCCGCAGCATCGAGGAATGCATCCACCTCCATCATCAAGAGAGTAGGGTCTGCCGGGTAGAAGGTGCCGCTGACCGCAGGGGGACGTATGACCATGGATGTTCTCTGAATCCGTGAGCGTATCAAATCGGCGACGCGAAATCCGTGCTGATGACGGTTGCGGAGAATTTTTTCAACGTGACGCCTGGCCTGTGCCAGGTATTCTCGCTCAATCCTGCTTTCCTGCAGACGGCGGCCAAGAACGTTTCGGCATCCCATCCATGGTCGAAGGCGACTTTCGGAAGAAGGATGCCCCGCTGGAAACCGTCTTCGATATACAGCCCATGGACACCGATGACGATTTCCGATGGATCATGGAGCGGCTCCATCGGCTCCATGAGCGTAATATCGATTTTCGTATGCGGGAGTTCTTCGCACGCCAATGGGGAAAATCGAAAATCCCGTTCCGCAGCTCCCTCCGCTGCGATCACCACGGCATCACCGAGAGGGGTGGCCGGATTGAGGTGACCGATGCATCCACGTAAGCGACCGTCGATCGTGATGGTGACGAAAACGCCAGCGTGATGGTAAACGGAGAGCTCCTCGATGAGATCGTGCAGAGGTTCGTCCGTTCCGCAGGCGGCACGTTCAATCGCTTTGCGCGTGAGTTGGATCAGTGCGGCTCGAGCGGATGCCGGTATCATACAAAGTCCGGTTTCACCGAGGACTGCGACGGCGAAATGTAGTTATTTCCCATAGGTTCCGCAATTGGGTCAGGGGAAAGGGGTGCAGAGATCCCGCATGGGGTGAGTTTTGTTATTGTCTTTCAATGGAAGTGATTCTATTTTCCCTATACGGACGGGTTGATGGATTCATCGTCACATGGAAACGTGAATCATTCATCGCGGACGATGATGACGGTTCGTTATTTTCGTCATATGTATAGAAAAAATCCCCTGTTTTCCTCCTGTCCAGCGACGATGGAAAAACTCTCTCTCGTTGAGGGCGGAAACGTAAAGCAACTCATTACAGGTTCAGAATGAAGACGTCTCTCCGTGGCACCATAACAGCTGTATTTATTTCGGCATTCGCCGTCGTTGCGTACGAGGCTTTTGAGCCGGTACCGACGGTCCCCCGTAAAAGCATCCCGCCGGGGTCGGTCCGGTCTCCAATCATGCGGGAGTATTTCTTTGCCCAGCGTCTGTATGGAAACCCCGACGTGAACATTTTCGAACGCATGCTGGAGGAGTGCGACCGTCTTTGCATCCAAGAAAAGCGATATGGGAAAAGTTCGTCGTTGCTCGATTTCTGGAAAGAGGAAGGTCCGTTGAATATCGCCGGGAGAATACGCGGCATCGCGATCCATCCGTCGAACCCGGATATCGTCTATCTCTGCACTGCTTCCGGTGGTGTCTGGAAATCGCTGAACTTCGGGCAATCCTGGTTCTGCATCTCCAATGAATTCCCCATGCTTCCCGTCGGCGCCATCGCGATCGACCCGGGGAACCCGAACCGTGTGTACGCGGGGACCGGTGAACCGGCAGGCGCCGGTTACCAGAACGGTGGGTACACCAATGGCCGTATCAACGGCTCACCGATCTGGTCGGCGGGTGCTGGTGTCATGCGTTCGGATGACGGGGGAATGAACTGGAGCCAGAAAACGTGGAGCAACCCATACGCGGTGCACCGCCTGGCTGTCCACCCGGAGGGCGGGGACACCGTTCTCGCGGCGACGATTACAGGATTGTATAAGACGACGAACGGCGGGAATTCATGGTCACGGACATCGGTCGGCGTGATCACGGATGTCCAGTACAAGCCCGGGCAGCCGAGCCGTGTTTATATCGCGATGGGGGATGACGACGGAGATGCCGCCAACGGGATTTACGTCTCGGATGCAGGCGGGAGATCATTCTCGTGGCGGAAAACGGGAGTGAATTTCCCTGCCGGTGATTCCTGCGGCCGGATCTGCCTCGCCGTCTCCCCCGCAGACCCCGACCGTCTTTACGCAGCGGTGGCACGCAGTTTTCGCACGATCACATCGTCCGAGAACGACTTCCTCATGTTGCTCGTCAGCCGTGATGGAGGGGAAACATGGGAAAGAAAAATCAACGCCATCTCGACCTCCTTCACGAACGGGCAGGCGTATTACGATCTCGCCCTTGCCGTCTCGCCGACGGATCCGGATTTCGTTCTTCTCGGCGGCTTGGATGTCCATCGAAGCACCAACGGAGGGACCAGCTTTGTACGGGTCTCCAGGGACGACGTTCCAATGACCGACGCTCGGTATGTCCACGTCGACATCCACGCGTTCGCTTTCAAACCGGGTGAGCCGAATACCATCATGGTGGGGAACGACGGGGGAATTAGTATTTCAACGGACCGGGGGAGTTCCTGGCAGCGTCGCGTGTTGAATCTCGGTACCGTCCAGTATTACACGTGCAACTACGACCCTTCGAATCCCACAACATACGTGGGGGGATCCCAAGACAACGGTACCCATGGAAAGTTCACGACCGACAATGCGGCTTGGTACGAGTTGTATGGCGGGGACGGCGGCAGCATCGTCATTGACCCTGCACGACCGACGGTTCGATACTTGAATTCCCTTCTTTCCAATCCGAGTGGTCCGGGGTATGTACGCCCTGTCATCCGCACCGGGATAGGGAACGCCCTCCCTATGTACTCCGGGCTGAACAGCGGGGAGAATCCGGACCGGTGGAACTGGATTCCACCCCTCCTCTTCCACCCCACGGACAGGACGCGACTCTACACCGCGACGCAGTACGTCTATGTCGTGCGGAACCCCGATGTCGGGAACAACCCTACCTGGCGGCTGATCAGCCCGGAACTCGGTTCCATCGTGACCAAACTCGCCGTCGTTCCCTCGGATGGAGAACGGATGTATGCCGTGACCGCGAACGGTTGGGCGTGGGTCACGACGAATCTCTCGGCGACTTCCCCGACCTGGACGAAAATCTCAAACGGTCTTCCCGCGCGCTGGTTGACCGATATCGCGATCGACCCCTCCAACCCACAGAGCGTCTACGTGACGGCATCGGGATACGGAGCCGGCCACGTGTTCAAGACGACCGATGCCGGACAATCATGGGTCAATATCACGGGGGATCTTCCGGATATCCCCGCCAATGCGATCGTGCGCTCACGGGACGACGCGAATACGCTCTTCGTGGCGACGGACCTTGGCGTCTTCGTCACGACGAACGGTGGGACCAACTGGCGGAGGTACGGGACCGGTCTCCCAAACGTCATCGTGTACGACATGAAATTGACGCCGGACAATCGTCTTCTTGCAGCCACGTTCGGCCGGGGGATGTGGACGACGAGCGCTGTCGTTTCCGTGGGCAACACTCCCGCTGCGGCCTCGACTTTCACGCTGCATCAAAATTTCCCCACGCTTCCTTCGAACAACGAAACCTTCATCCCATTCTCGCTGGTGAGAAAAGCGGAGGTCTCGCTGCAGCTCTACGACGTGAGCGGTCGACTTCAGTGCGTCGTTTTCGAGGGGACGCTGTCCCCGGGTGAGCATCGCATGCCTGTGCGCCTCGAGAAGCTTCCTGCGGGAACGTATTTCTACGCCTTGTCCTCCAATGGAGAACGACAGACCCGGAAATTGATCGTGATCCGCTGATCGACAATTGAACGCGTACAGGAGGCATGGAGGGACGCGTGCGAAGAACAGCCCTGCCCTGAGGTCGAGGGAAACCATCGCGGCATGTTCAGATGCACGTCGCGACTGGGGAAAACCATGATGAAAGGAGTTCATGCTCGATGAATCGTACCTGGAAAACCTTGGCGATGACGGTATTCGTCGGCGCGACCGCTTACATCCTGATTCCTATTCCCAATGGCGGGTTCGAGGGAGGCCGTTGTGTGACCGGGTCACCGATACAACAAGAAGTTTCGGAGCGGGAATCGCCGGAGCAGATGAACCTCTTCTACCAGATGCGCTTGTATGGGAATCCCGATGTCAACGTCTTTGAAAAGCTTTGGGCGACGGCCGAGGATCCGCGGGTTCGTGAACAGCTTTCGTTCCGGAAATCGAATCTCTCCCTGGAGAACGAGTGGGAATGCATGGGTCCTGTGAATATTTCCGGCCGTGTCCGCGCTCTCGCCGTTCATCCTACGAATCCCGATATCATCTATGCGGCATCCGCAACGGGAGGGGTGTGGAAGACGACGAACGGGGGGAACGACTGGTACCCCCTGACGGACCAGACGCCGGCGCTCGCCTGCGGCGCTATCGCCATTGACCCTTTGAGACCGAACAGGATCTTCGTCGGGACGGGAGAGCCCGTAGCGGTCAATTCCCCTTCCCACAGCCGTGCGTCACCCGCCTATAGCGGCGTCGGGATTCTCCGTTCGGAAGACGACGGCGCGTCCTGGACACTTTTACCTTGGCCCAACTCCACGAGCATGATTCATCGTATCGCCCTTCACCCGGATGACCCGGACACGATGCTCGTCGCGTCGACTTCCGATCTTTGGAAATCGACGAATGGTGGGCAATCCTGGACGCGTGTCCTGACGGGGACGGCCACAGATGTCGTCTACACGCCGGGTCGTCCCTCCCGCGTCTACGCGGTTCTGGGAAATGACAACGGTTCCTCGTCGAACGGGGTATACGTTTCCGACGCGGGCGGGAAAAATTACTCGTGGGTGAAACTGTCGAACAATTTCCCGCGGGGGGACTCGACCGGCCGCATCATCATCGCTATCGCTCCCTCGAACCCGAACCGCATTTACGCCGCGATCGCTCTGCGCCGCAGCCTCATCGTGAACGACGTCGGATTCTTCATGGTGTGCGTTTCGAACGACGGTGGTATGACATGGGAGCGAAGGCCGGGGGCGATTCCGAGGAATTTCACCAATTACATGCCGTACTACACGCTCGCCATGGCCGTATCCCCCGTGAATGAAAACTTCGTCATGCTCGGGTCGGTCGACTGGTGGCGGAGTACGAATGGCGGGGTGACGTTCACACGGAACTCGGATTGGTCCCTCCGCACAACGAATCCCAACAGCCCACGGTATGTCCATGCCGACCAGCACGCGATCGTTTTCAAGCCGGACGATCCGAACACGATCATCATCGGGAGCGATGGCGGGGTCCACGTCTCCACGAATCTCGGTGACGTGTGGAAGATGCGCACGTACGGGATGATCACGACGCAGTACTACGGAATATCGACGGACCCGACCATCCCCTATAAGATTTACGGGGGGACGCAGGACCAGAGCAATCAGCGGCAATCGGCCGTCGGCGATCGCAATTGGAGTTTCCTCGGCGGCGGGGACGGCTGTTCGGTCGCCGTTGACCCGCAGGTTCCGAGCAACATCTTCATCGTCGTGAACGGAAACCCGCAACGTTCGACGAACAGCGGTACATCGTTTTCTCAAATCACCAACGGTCTCAATGGAGGACCGGCAGCCGACCGGGAGTATTGGTGGCGTCCTATGGCGTTCCACCCTGGTGACCGTACGACCCTCTATATCTCTTCGCAGTACATGTACCGGATGAGGAACCCGTCTGCATCGGATCCGATGTGGCAGATCATCAGCCCGGACCTCACCCGCGGATCCGTTATTGCGGATTTCCATGTCCCGCCTGCGAACACCAACTGGATGTACACGACATCCGGGGATGGGAAAGCGTACCGCTGCGAAAACATTCGGGCTGCTGAACCCGTGTGGGTCGATATCAGTGCCGGCTTGCCGAACCGCTGGTTGCCGCGTGTCACGTCGGACCCCGAGGATCACCGGACGGTGTACGTCGCCGTCTCCGGTTATGGGACGCCGCATATGTTCAAGTCGACCGATGCAGGGGAGACGTGGGTGAACATTACGGGGGATTTTCCCGACATTCCGGTCGGGGCCGTGTACCGTTCTCCCCATGACCCGAACGTGCTCTTTGCAGCGTCGGACATGGGCGTTTGGTACACGAGCGACGGCGGGGCACACTGGCAGAGGTACGGAATGGGACTGCCCAATTGTGTCGTCTACGACATGATTATCGCACCGGACGGGAAACTCATCGCGGGCACCTATGGGAGGGGTGTTTGGGTTACGAGTTCCGTCCTCCGAACGGAGCGGACACCTTCCACACCGCGCGGACCTTCTCTCGAAGGGAACCACCCAAACCCGTTCTCCTCGTCGACCATGATCACGTTCTCCCTCCCCGAGAGGGAACGCGTCCGCATTACCGTTTCCGACCAATCGGGTCGCATCGTCCGGACATTGTCGGAAGGTGTTCTAGAAGCGGGTAGGTACAATTTCACGTTCCATGGTGCCGGTCTCCCGAACGGTGTCTACTACTGCACCATGAACGCCGGCGGTTTCATCGCGACGCGAAAATTGACCCTCCTACGCTAGGATCGTTCCGGTGCAACGAGGAATGGAAACGGCCGAGGCACTCTCTGTACCGGCCGTTTCGCGTTAGAAACATGCGCTCTGCACGGGAAGCTTTGTGTGGGAAGATCGATATGCGATTGGAAGGGAGAGGGCATCGGGAATGGCGGCGGCGCGAACCGTTTCCTCGTTTCCGGGTATCCCGCCGGAAGAAGTGTCATACATCACAGAAGCGCATCGCTTTCGCTCCACCTTGCATACCATCACGAAATCTTCGTCCCCACGTGTGTACCCCTTTGGGCACTTCAGTATCTTGAACGGGGTGCAACCGCTTTTTGGTACAAGAGCAAGCCGATGATACAAAGCACGCCGATACCGGAGAAAATAAGCCAAAGGGTCGACGGGTGTGCGTGGGTCGCAAGATCCGCTTTCGTGATGCCGATCGAACCGGCGATGCGTACGGCATCAGAGACGGTTGCCCCCTGCGGGAGCAGGTCTGGGGTTCCGCGTTCTGCGAGTGCCTGCCGAACGAAAGCGATCATGGGGTTGTCGATAAAGCGCACGTAGAGGTTTGCGCCGAGCACCCCGCCGATGGAGCTCCCGAACACCCCGTACAGGAACCCGAATCCCATGTAGGTCGCTTTCTTGTCTTCCGGAGCGATAAGGCCGAGATACGAGATGTACTTCGGGTGTGCGGTCATTTCCCCAATGGAAAACACGATGATGCCGGCGAGAAAAATCCATATGGATGGACTGAAAGAAAGGATGGCCATTCCCGCTGTCGCCAGTGCCGCACCCGTGATCATGGTCGGCAAGGCTCTCGTCTTGGAGACGAGTGACGATACCAGCATTTGGAGCGTGATGATGGTCATCGCATTGAGAACGGTCACGTGTTCGATGTCGAAGGACCAGGAAAACCCCGCAACGGAACGGATGAAATCGTTGAGCGGTGAAGCATCGATGAAATCCTTCACGTACCAGAGCACGCTGTCGAACATCTGGAAGTACAGGATCCAGAACCACGAGTAAATGAAGATGAAGAGGATGAAACGCCAATCGAGGAGAACGACCCAAATTTTCCTCCCGATGGACGAAAGTGTCCTTCCGAGAGATTCGGAGACGCGTGGGCCGGATGCCGGTTCGCGGAAAAAGAGAAATGTCGGGATCACCATCATGCCGGTGCAGACCGCAGAAGCGACCATGACCAGGTGCCAGGAAATGGATTTCAATATGGGGACGAGAATGAGGGGGAAAAGGAAAGCTCCGAGATTGATGCTCCAATAGAAAATGCCGAAACCCAGTGTGCTCGTGCGCTCGTCGGTGACCTTGGCTATCGTTCCGGAAATGATCGGTTTGAAAGTCCCTGCCCCGATGCCCATGACGACGAGTGATGCGAACACGGTGGCATAGTCCGTCGTCGCACTGGTCAGGAAATACCCGATGCCCAGGAGAGAAAACGCCGCCATCAATGTGCGGCGGTACCCCATCCGATCCGCGATCGCGCCGGTGATGATGGGGAGGAAATACAAGAGCGGTTGAATCGTACTCTTGATGAGCCCTACACTCTCCTTCGTGTAACCGAGTTTGTCCGTGAGATAGACGGAGAGTATGCTCATCATACCGTAATAGGATCCGCGTTCGAAGAACTCGAAGAGAACGACGAGCCAGAACGTCGGGGGGTAATCGCGAAAGTGGGGCTTTGTGGGGGTGTGTTCGCTCATAAAGGCAAGGGGGAAGAGTTCAGGGTCGGCTTGACGGTTCCGCGGGATGCAAATCGTTTTTCGGAAAAATAAGATACGACCGCGCCACGGTCTTATCCATATTGTTCGAACCCGACGATCGGTTTGATCCCCTGGAGATCTGCTAACCGATTCTTCTGCATGCGCGATGAGTTGTAGAAGCACAGCATCGCCGCATGTCGTTCACTTGCCTCGAATGACCGTTCATCCGATCTCGCTCCTATGAGAAAACACCTGCTGAGTTTTGTGTATTCGATCCTGTGAACGATTTTTACGTAGAAAGACGCTCGAAACGAACGGGCCGATCGATGGAGATCTCTCGGTTCAGCGGCGGCCCAAGGAAAGCGAGCGAGGCGAAAACACCCCGATGAGAACACAGGGGTAAGGAAACGATTCGGTAATACCCAATTCGGAAAAGAAAATCTCTGAAACGGATGTCCCGGAGAAAGTCCGGGTGAGCGCCTCGACATGTTTCCCCCTGTTCCCTCTCACCCATGTGATCCGGAAAAAATTCCCCAAGGAAAGGATAGAATGAATCGTTTAGACACCGGGGGAGATTCGCTCAACTCCCCGCCGCTGAGTTCTCTCTCGCTCGAAGCGTTGAAGATCGAGGCGGTCAAGCTCCGCATCGATATTCTCCGCATGTTGAACGCCGCTGGTTCGGGTCATCCCGGCGGGTCGCTTTCCATCGTGGATATTCTCACCGTCCTCTTCGCGCGTCATATCCGACGTGTGCGTCCTGGGATTCCCGATCCGGAGCGGGACCGTTTCGTACTCTCGAAAGGGCATGGAGTCCCCGCTCTCTATGCCGTCTTCGCCCGGTTGGGGATCATCCCGCGTGAGGAACTCTTGACGCTGCGCAAGCTCGGGACGAGACTCCAGGGACACCCCCACAACGGATCACTCCCCTACGTGGAAGCATCGACAGGATCGCTCGGCCAGGGCGTGTCGATTGCACAGGGCATGGCGCTCGCCGCACGTTTGGACAAGTCCGAACGGAGAGTCTACACGATTCTCGGTGACGGCGAGATCCAGGAGGGACAGATGTGGGAAGCGTTCCTCTCAGCCGCAAAGTATCGGTTGGACAATCTCATCGCCATTCTCGATTACAATAAGGGGCAGATCGACGGGTTCACCTCCGATGTGATGAACATCGACCCGGTCACCGACAAGCTCGTGAGTTTTGGTTGGGAGGTGCAGCGTATCGACGGGCATGACTTCCCGGCGATCGATGCTGCACTCGAGGCCGCGAAAACGAGGGAGGGCCGGCCGCATTTCATCGTCGCCGATACGGTGAAGGGGAAAGGGGTCTCCTTCATGGAGCACAACGCCGAATGGCACGGCAAAGCGCCCAACGATCAGGAAACCGCTGCAGCCGTCGAAGAGCTCGAACAACTCCTCATCCCAGCCATGGCGTCGCAATCATGAAAACCCCGACACGGATATCCTTCGGCGAAACCATTTCCGAGCTTGGCGGGGAAGACTCTGCAATCGTCGTTTTCGATGCGGATCTCGCAAAGTCCACGCAATCCATTCGCTTCGGAAAGCGGTTTCCGGATCGCTTTTTCGAGATGGGGATTCAGGAACAGAATATGATCGGCACGGCAGCAGGCATGGCCCTGTCGGGGAAGAAACCGTTCATCTGTTCGTTCGCAACCTTCGTGGTCGGCCGTTTCGAGACGATCCGTATGTCCATCGCTTACTCCAATGCTCCCGTTGTCATCGTCGGGACGCACTGCGGCATCGGGGTCGGCGAGGACGGGTACAGCCAGATGGCACTCGAGGATATCGCATTGATGCGGAGCCTGCCGGGAATGCATGTCATTCACCCCGCCGATGACGTGGAGACACGCCAAGTTGTCCGCTATCTCGTCGAACACCCTCACCCGGCATACCTCCGCCTGACACGACAGGCGGTTCCGGATGTCCACGGTGAAGATTATGTTTTCCGCTTCGGGAAGGCAGAT
Source organism: Bacteroidota bacterium (assembly GCA_029907355.1). Taxonomy (GTDB): domain Bacteria; phylum Bacteroidota; class Ignavibacteria; order SZUA-365; family SZUA-365; genus JARYLZ01. The sequence goes on from JARYLZ010000011.1 coordinate 22,926, forward strand.
CCTCTTCGCCCCGGCCGCGACGCTGTGGTCTTCTGTTGCGGACCGGTCGTCTCGCACGCTCTGGACTCTGCGGAGACGCTGGCGTTGGAAGGGTACGATGTACGTGTCGTGAATATTCACACCATCAAACCGCTAGACATCGATACGGTCGTCGCCGCCGCCCGAGAGACCGGCCGCGTTGTCACCGTCGAGGATCACAGCATTATCGGAGGGCTCGGCAGTGCAATTGCCGAAACCCTTGGTGAGATTCTCCCGACACCCATCCTGAGAATCGGTATCCGTGACGTCTTCGGCGAGTCCGGCTCTTCGGAAGCGCTCTACGAAAAACACGGACTCGACGCGAAAGGAATCACCCTGCAGATTCGTGCATTCCTCGAGGGCACACCAGCATTCCACAGGGCGAATTCTTCAGCGGGATGAAAAGAATCCGCACCTCGCGGAGCGATTACGGAGACCGCAGGCAGGGGAGATCCTCGATCCGTGTGATCCCTTCGGGAAGTTCGGCCTCCTCGATGAGCATGATGGGGATCCCCTCCTTGATGGGGAAACGGACGCCGCATCGTGTGCAAACGAACACGTCGTCTTCGAGGCGGAGTTCCGCTTTGCCCACCGGACAGACGAGGATCTCGAGCAGTTTTTCCAAGTTCACGGGAAAGACCTCATAAAGATTTATCCATAAGATAGGCGACGGTACGTTCTCGTGAAAGAACACGACGCTTCGGCTACTATGCCTTGTGTGTTTTACAGGGCATTGCCGAATCATGGAGGCGAGCGTTCAGGGGAAGACTTGCAGGGAGATATAAAAAAAAGGCGCACCGGCTGGTGCGCCCGAAACGAATTCTTGACCACGAACGCCTCATTTATTTTCGTCGACTACTTCGTAGTCTGCATCCTCGACTTTCTTTTCCCCTCCGCCTTCCGGTGCCGTCGTCGACTGCTGAGAGGCTTGCGAAGCTCTCTGGTACATCTGCGTCGATGCTTCGTTCCAGACCTTGTTCAATTCGTCCATGCGCGATTTGATATCAGCGATGACGTTGCTCTTGAGGGCTTCCTCCAACCTGTTGGCCGCCTCCTGGATCCGGGTAACCATCGCGGCGTCGAGTTTGTCCTTGAACTCCTCGATCTGCTTTCGAGTATGGAACACGAGCGCATCCGCCTGGTTGCGTGTCTCGATGTCTTCCTTGCGCTTGCGGTCTTCGGCGGCGTGTTCCTGAGCATCACGCTTCATCCGTTCCACTTCCTCCTTGCTGAGACCGCTCGAGGAGGTTATGCGGATGGACTGCTCTTTGCCCGTGGCCTTGTCCTTCGCCGAAACGTGCAGGATACCGTTCGCGTCGATATCGAATGTCACCTCGATCTGCGGGATTCCCCGCGGTGCAGGGGGGATGCCGTCAAGATGGAAGCGCCCGAGCGTCCGGTTGTCCACCGCCATCGGGCGTTCGCCTTGGAGGACGTGGATTTCGACCGACGTTTGGTTGTCGGAAGCCGTCGAGAAAATCTCGCTCTTCCGTGTGGGTATCGTCGTGTTCGCCGGGATCAGGGTCGTCATGACGCCGCCGAGTGTTTCAATACCGAGTGAGAGAGGGGTGACGTCGAGAAGCAGGACGTCGGTGACATCCCCTGCGAGAACCCCCCCCTGGATGGCCGCCCCGATCGCGACAACTTCATCCGGGTTCACCCCCTTGTGCGGTTCCTTACCGAAAAGGTTCCTCACGAGTTCCTGAACCTTCGGGATGCGGGTAGACCCCCCGACGAGGATGACTTCGTCGATGTCGTTGGGGGTCAAACCTGCATCGGCGAGGGCTTTCTTGCACGGTTCGATCGTTTTGCGGATGAGATCGTCGATGAGCTGTTCGAATTTCGTCCTCGTGATAGTGGTCACGAGGTGTTTCGGGCCTTCCGCGATATAGGGGAGGTTGATCTCGGTCTGCATGAGGGTGGAGAGTTCCATTTTGGCTTTTTCCGCCGCGTCTTTCAAACGCTGGAGCGCCATCGGATCCTTTCGGAGATCGATGCCTTCGGAACGCTGGAACTCGTCGGCCAGGTAATCCACGAGACGTTTATCGAAATCGTCTCCGCCGAGATGGGTGTCCCCGTTCGTCGCCTTGACCTCGAACACACCATCGCCCAATTCGAGTATGGAAATATCGAAAGTCCCCCCGCCGAGGTCGTAGACGGCGATCTTCTGGTTTTTCTGCTTTTTATCCAGACCGTACGCTAGAGCTGCGGCGGTGGGTTCGTTGATGATTCGCCGTACCTTCAATCCCGCGATTTCCCCCGCGTCTTTCGTCGCCTGGCGCTGCGCGTCATTGAAATATGCCGGGACAGTGATGACCGCCTCGCTGACGTGTTGGCCGAGGTAATCTTCCGCATACTTTTTCAAAGCCTGGAGGATCATGGCGCTGATTTCCGGTGGGGAATAAATTCTCCCCGCCAATTCGACGCGTGCGGAACCGTTCTCGGCCGCGACAACCTTATAAGGGACCTCGCTGATCTCTTGCGCCACCTCGTTGTAAAATCGTCCCATGAAGCGCTTGATGGAATAGACGGTGTTCTGTGGGTTGACGACCGCTTGCCGTTTCGCCGCGTTCCCCACGACACGCTCACCGTCCTTCTTGAAACCGACGACGGAAGGCGTCGTTCTCCCACCGTCACTGTTGGGGATGACGACGGGTGTCGTGCCTTCCATAACTGCTACGACGGAGTTCGTCGTCCCGAGATCGATACCGATGATTTTACTCATGCTTTCCTCCTTTTTCGAAACGACCGTCTCACATCGGTCGTTACCATTGGTGATTATTGAATGCGAATCTGAACTTCTGTCGAACTTGATCTTGGGGATTTCTCGAGCGTTATCCTGAGAACACCTTCCGAGAGGGAAGCCGAGATATTCTCCCTTTCCACTTCGCATGGAAGAGGGATTCGGCGTTCGAAAGGACCGTCCATGCACTCCGTCTTCACGGGTTCCATTCCGGCGGATTCGCGATGTGGGGGTTTGACCCCCGATATGATGAGGACGTCGTCCTTCAAGACCAGTTTCATGTTCTCACGCGGTATTCCCGGGATTTCCACATCGATGAATACCTTCGTTCGATCTTCCCATACATCCACCCGGGGGCAAAACCCTTTCCCGATGTCGATGGAAACGGCTTCCGGTAACTCTTCGATGAACCGTTTCATCCTGCGGGATATGTCTTCCAACTCGCGCATCGGATCGATTCGAAAATGTACCATGACGTCCCTCCTGATAATGTCTTTACTTGTTTTATAGTGAACAAATGATGTGCCATGATAACCATCTTGAATACTTGAAAAATCAATATGATCATTACGTTTTTGAGGGGATGCCAGACATTGTAAAAAGGGTATGAATAAATGGCAGAAAATATGCGCCATTATTTCGCATATACTGTTGTGTCGTCATCATTCTTTCTGGAAAGGTTGCGAGAAAAGGTTTTGTAATAACCATTGCATTAGGCTAAATTTATTTTATTTATATGATGGCGGATTCTTTTATTGAAATTCATGATGATCTCATTCGGTCTATCGGCTCTCTCGCCGATGAGTTGAGTCTCGAGATCTTTCTCGTCGGTGGGTTCGTTCGCGATAGCATAATGGGAAAACAGTCCAAAGACATCGATATAACCGTGGTGGGAGACGGCGTTACGTTTGCGCGAGTGGTTCACAAGAGATTGAGAACGAGCAGACCCGTCGAATTCGAGGCATTTGGGACTTCACGAGTGACTTTTCATGGATTGGAAATTGAATTCGTAGGAACAAGAAAAGAGGTGTACCATCCCCATACTCGGAAACCATTGGTGACAATCGGCACAATTGAAGAAGATCTGATGCGAAGGGATTTCACCGTGAACGCGATCGCGGTGAGCCTGAATAGAAAAACGTTCGGGCAAATCTTGGATCCGTTAGGCGGAAAGTCTGACATAGAAGCGGGGATCCTGAAAACGCCGAAGGACCCGTTTACAACATTCTCCGAAGATCCCCTGCGTATGATGCGCGCCTGCCGTTTCGCCTCCCAATTGCGTTTTGCACCGACACCGGAAGTGTCTGCCGCCATCAGCGCAATGGCGGATCGCATCACGATCGTCTCCATGGAACGGGTGCGCGATGAAATCGTGAAGATCCTCTCTTCCCGCAAACCCTCGATCGGGTTTTCCATGATGCGGGAGCACGGTTTGCTGAAGCATGTATTCTCGGAACTCGACAGACTGGCCGGCGTCGATCAACGTTCGGAGGAGTATCCGGAAGGACCGAGAAATTTCCATCACAAAGACGTGTTCGCCCATACCCTGACGGTGGTGGACAATGTCGCCCGTGTCAGCGACGACCTCTGGCTTCGCATGAGTGCATTGCTCCACGACATCGCAAAACCGGATACAAAGGCTTTCGTGAAGGGTACGGGCTGGACCTTCCACGGTCATGCCGAGCTCGGAGCTCGACGTGTCAAGAACATATTCCGAAATCTGCGGCTCCCATTCGAGAGACTCCACTTCGTGGAAAAACTCGTGGCTCTTCACCTCCGCCCCCTGTCCCTGGTTCGGGAGGATGTCAGCGACTCCGCGATCCGGCGTTTACTCGTCGAAGCAGGGGAGGACATCGACGCTTTGATGGTATTGTGCCGAGCCGATATTACCTCCAAGAACCCTTTCCTGGTTCGCAAGTACCTTGAGAATTACGAGCGCCTTTTAGAAAAAATGCGTGCCGTCGAAGAGCACGACCGTCTCCGCAACTGGCAACCGCCGATCCGCGGAGATGAAATCATGGCGCTCTGTAACATCCCGAGCGGTGTCGCTGTCGGTGTCCTCAAGCAACGGGTGGAAGACGCGATCCTCGACGGGGTGATCGAGAATACCCATGAAGCAGCGGTAGCCTATCTCCTTTCGATCAAGGACGAGGTTCTCCGTGACCCCAAGCCTGTCAAACCGCCATCTCGCCGTTCAAGGCTGATGGCCCTCCCGGACCGGTTGAAACAGTGAAACTTTCCCCCGTTTCGGTCGTTCACCCGCTGAAGCCGGCCCATATTCCCGTCCCTGCTCATATCGTTCGATCCATTCTTCCTCACATGAACACTACCGCATCGATTTTCCGCATACTCCTCTTGTCCTTCGTCGTGTCGTTTTTCGCATGGGCACAGGATACGTCGAAGAGTTACACGTTGCAGGACTGTATCGCGGTCGGCCGTGCAAGAAACGCCGATCTTCTCCGCAGCCGTGGAGAGCGGGAGAGGTACGGAACGTATAAAACTCAAGCGTTCGGGCAATTTCTCCCCTCCCTGAGTATCGGGGCAGGCTGGACGCGCTTGGATAAGGACCGTTACTCGTACTTGCCGAGCGGTTTCGTCACCTCGAGGAACACGTACGATTACTCCATCACATCATCGCTCACACTCTTCGACGGACTGAGCAATCTCTCGACGGCAGACCGCAGTATCCTCCTTCTGCAAGCTGCGGAACAAGGTCTCGCGCGGCGCGATCAGGACGTCGTTTTCCTTGTTCAACAGGGCTTTTACAACGCGCTGCGTCTCCGTCAACTCGTGCGGGTGAACGAGAGCAATCTCGCACGCTCGAGGAAACAACTCGAGCATGTCCGGGAGTTGAACGCCGTGGGTTCCGTTCCTCTTGCTGACGTATACCGCCAACAGGTCCAGGTCGGGAAAGATGAACTCGCACTTCTCCAGGCGGAGAACGAATACCGGAATGCGCTTGTCGACCTGCAAAATCAACTCGGGTTGGACCCGCGTGAACCGTTCGACATCAATCCGGCAGGCATACCGGAAACGATCGACTCGCTGGACATGGTGCATTACCGACAGGGTCTCTCCCCGTTCGATGCTCTTGTCCGGCGGGCCCTCTCGTCGCGACCTGACTACCGGCAAAGCATGTTGACACTTCATGGAGCCGAAAAGGGAATCATGATATCACGGGCCGGGTATCTCCCGACGATTTCCGCTTTCGCACGATACAGCTGGAGCAATATTCTCCTCGAAAGATTCACAGCATCGGATTATACCGACTTCTCTTACGGCCTCCGTTTCACGTGGGGTCTCTTGAACAATCTCAATGTTTCCACGGCTGTGCAACGATCGAAGATCGACCGTGAGGAGGCGGAAATCGCACTCGCCGAACTCGAACGAGAGATCGCTGCGGAACTCCAGAAGAGCATCAACACACTCACTCTCGCCGAAAAGAACATCGACATTTCGACGCGGACGCTTCGCTCCGCACTTGAGGACCAGCGTATCGCACAGGAGAGGTACACCCTCGGTGCCGGCACGCTCCTCGATCTCATCGTCGCGAACACCAATCTCACGGCTGCACAGAGCGATGTCGTGAATGCGACGTTTCAGTATCTCACCGCCCGCGCGCAGGTCGAATACCAACTCGGCCTTCTCTCCGATTGACAATCAAATACAGGCACCATGATGGCAGAAGCGAATGCTCTCAAGAAGAAGAAAAGGAAAAAGATCGTCATCCTCTCGGCGGTCGCTCTCATCGTTGTCGTCGTAGCCGCTGTGCTTGTCTTCGGCAGCGGTGGGGATCGCATTGTTCTCGTGCAAACCGAAAAGGTGAAACGGATGACTCTCACCCAAGTCGTTGAAGCGACCGGGAAGATCGAACCCCAGATGCAAGTGAAGATCAATGCCGAAGTATCGGGTGAAATCATCGAGATCCCCGTGAAAGAAGGAGACCGTGTCCGAAAAGGTCAGCTCCTCGTGAGAATAAAGCCGGACTTATACTTGGCGGATCGTGAGCAGGCAGTCGCAAATCTCAATCAAGCGAAGGCCTACCTCCAGCAACGGGAAGCGGATATGCGGCGTATCGAGAGCGAGTATAGGCGCCAGAAAACCCTCTTCGAGAAAGGATTGATATCGGAAGCGGATCTCGAAGCGGGCCGGAACGCTTACGAAGTCGCCAAAGCGAATGTCGACGCGGCGAAATTCGAGGTCGAGAATTCCCTGGCCGTTCTCAATCGGACACGGGAGAATCTCAACAAGACGTCCATCTTTTCCCCGATCGACGGTATCGTTTCCCAACTCATTTCCAAGCCCGGTGAACGGGTCTCCGGCTCGAGTTTCATGCAAGGCACCGAAATCATGACGATCAGCGACTTGTCCGTCATGGAGGCACGGGTCGAGGTCAACGAAAACGACGTGGTGCTGATCAGCTTGAACGATACTGCTCGCGTCGAGGTAGATGCATACCCGAACCGCGTGTTCGATGCTATCGTCTACCAGATCGCCAATACCGCGAAGACCCAAGGACTCGGCACGCAGGAGGAGGTGACGAATTTCGAGGTTCGGCTCCTGCTCCTCGACCGTTCCGTCGAGTTTCGTCCCGGCATGTCGTGTTCCGCACGCATCGAGACGGAGACGAAACGGAACGTGCTAGCGGTTCCCCTTCAGAGCGTCACGACGAGGGAACCCGTGAGTCGGATAGGGGGCGAGTCGAGCGAAGAGGAAGGGGGGCCGGGATCGTCATTCGGAGAGGTGAAAAAGGAAAAGAAAAAACCGGAAGAGGTGGTTTTCGTGATCGAAAACGGGTTCGCACGCAAACGCGTCGTACAGACCGGCATTAGCAGCGACGAATACATCGAGATCATCAAAGGATTGAAAGAGGGTGAGGAAATCGTGACAGGGAGCTACAAGGCGATCAGCAGAGACTTGGAGGACAGCACGCGAGTCCGTATCGAGAACAAGAACCTTTTCGCACCGAAGAAGCCATGAACGACGCCGAGCACGATCTCGAACCGATGATCCACATCGTGAACGTCTCCAAGACGTACGTCATGGGGATCGAGGAGGTACATGCCCTGCGGGGGGCTACGTTGGACATTTCGCGGAACGAGTACGTGGCGATCATGGGACCGTCCGGCTCAGGGAAATCGACTTTGATGAACATCATCGGTTGTCTCGACACCCCGACTTCGGGGCTCTACCGTTTCGAAGGCATCAACGTGGGTGAACTGGACGATGACGCGCTCGCAGCTATTCGGAACAAGAAAATCGGTTTCGTTTTTCAGATGTTCAATCTCCTGCCGAGATCGACGGCGCTCCATAACGTCGAACTCCCCCTGATATACGCCGGCGTTCCTGCTGCGGAGCGGCGGAATCGGGCGGAGCGCGCCCTCACAGCGGTCGGTCTCGCCGAGCGCATGCACCACAAGCCGAACGAACTCTCCGGTGGTCAGCGCCAATGCGTCGCGATCGCGCGAGCACTCGTCAACAATCCGTCGGTGATCCTCGCCGACGAGCCGACGGGAAACCTCGACTCGAAAACAGGCGAAGAGATCATGCGCATATTCGAAGACCTCCACGAGCAGGGACACTCCATCATCGTCGTCACTCACGAGGAGGACATCGCAGCGCACGCGCACCGAGTCATCCGCCTTTTCGATGGCGAAATCGCGGGTGATGTCCCCGTCGAACGCCCCCGCCGGGCGTTACGGCATCACGTCACGGCTTAGAGGGGCATATGCATCTGAACACGTTCCGCGAGGCCCTGCGCATCGCATACCGATCGGTCGGCGATAACAAGCTCCGATCCGTCTTGACTACCCTCGGCATCGTGATCGGCGTCGTTGTCGTGACCCTCATGGCCACCGTGATCGAAGGGCTTGGGAAAGCGCTCGACAAGAGCATCGAATCGCTGGGAACGGACGTCTATTATGTGAGCAAGTGGAACTGGTTCGGGGGAGACTGGTGGAAATCGCGGAACCGGCGGGACATCACGGTATCCGAGGCACAGAAACTGCGTGAGCGTTTCACGCAGGCGATCGCGGTCGTCCCTGTCGTGTCCACGTGGGAGGAGACGATCAAATATGGAAATCTCTCGGTTCAAGGTATTGTGAACGGTACGGTCGAGGATTACATCGCAACAACGGGCGTTCTCCCGGAAGAAGGGAGATTCTTCAACGATCTTGAGAGCAACAGCGGGAGACCGGTCTGCGTTATCGGGAAAGAGGTGGCGAGCAATCTGTTCGGCAAGGAAGACCCGATCGGGAAGACAGTGAAAATCAAAGGGTACAGTTATCGGGTCATCGGTGTGTTCGAAAAGGAAGGGGATTTCATGGGGAGCAGCATGTTCAGCAAGGATACCCAGGTGTTCATTCCCCTGAGTAATTTCCTCCACGTTTTTGGTGGCGAGAGGAGCGTGGATATCCACGTTAAGCTTAAGCCACACGTCGATAAAGAGGAAGCGAAGATCGAACTCATCGGGGTCTTTCGGCAAGTCCGCCGTCTGCCACCGGACAAAGAAGACGATTTCGCTGTGAATACGCAGGATTTCCTCAAGGACGTATTCGATTCCGTCGTCAGTACAATCGGCATCGTGGGATTCATCATTACCTCTCTTTCCTTGCTGGTCGGTGGGGTAGGTATCATGAATATCATGTTCGTCTCGGTCAAAGAGAGAACGAAGGAGATCGGGACGAGAAAAGCAGTCGGTGCACGGAAACGTGATATCTTGGTTCAATTTCTCATCGAGTCGTCCTTTTTATGTATCCTCGGAGGGGCGATCGGGCTCGCTATATCCTTCCCGCTCAGCCTGGTCATTGACCAGTTTCTCCCTTCGAGTATGCCGCTCTGGGTCGTGGCTCTCTCTCTATCCATTTCGATGGCGGTAGGCCTCGTGTCCGGGATTGTTCCTGCATATACAGCCGCACGCATGAACCCCGTTGAAGCACTCCGATACGAGTGACCACAGACCGCAGGTCCCCGGATGACCAGAAACAGAGATCTCCCCATTGTCGAAATCCTCGCGCATCAATGTCGGACTTCGACGTAACGATTGGTCCCTGGTCTTTCCCCTCACATTTTTCCGTTGATGAACGAGGAGAACGAGAGTAAAGGAATTTGTTTCGCGTTCTCCGTGTTTGATATATATATTACCGGCGAAAAGGCTGGTCGTACGATGCGAAAGAAAAGACCGCTCGATATCACCCCGAAGAGGAAGACCGGCGTTGCGGGATACGGAATCATCAAATTTTGCCTGAACTGTGAAGATATGGATGATCTTGCCCTGAGCGGGGAAGCGGACGACTTGGACCACTTGAGGCGCCGATTTCAAAATTGCGAACACACGGGTAATTTCGACGGTGATATCTGTTCCCGCTTATTCGTTGCGGAACCGGGGGAAGAGCCCGGACCACTGTTCGACGAGGATCCCGCCCCGTAACTCCTCCTTCATGACGCGCTCCGGCACCTTTTATCCCCTCATTGTTCTCATTCTTTTTCCATCTCTTCAAAGTCGCGCACAAGAGGCGGTTTCTCTTTTCGCCGGGGGTACGAAACGGGTCTTCCAACCTCTGAAAGCGCCGGTCGGTGAACCGCGTGTCGGAGCGGAATTTTTTTCCTCGGATCGCTCCTTGCGGCTCGATATCGGCAATGCCATCGATGTTATATCCTTTCCACTTGGTAGGAACCATCGAGAAACGGTATCCCTCGGCGCGGAGTTCATGACATGGACAGCGCTACGCCGGGAGGAACACTTCCATTTTCCCGTGGATGCGGTGGATTACCTGTTCGGGATGACCGTCAACTACCGTCTGAGTTATGATTCGATAACGTTCTGTGCCGTTCGGTTGAGATTCAGCCACATAAGCGCTCACTTGGCGGACGGGAGTTATGACAAGGTCGCGGGTTCATGGCGCGACGGTCGGGTCCCCGAGGTATACAGCAGGGAATTCATTGAACTGATCGGCGCGATCGAGTTTGGTGAAAACCTTCGTTTGTACGGAGGCGGTCATTACGTGTATCATATCGATCCCGGGAATTTGTTCCCTTGGATGCTCCGAGCAGGATTGGAAGTTGCGTATACCCCGCCCCGTCCCTCATGGTTCCATTCGTATTTCGCATATGACGTACGGCTCGCGGGGGGTGGGAAACCCGTCGGGAACCATTCTTTTCAAGGGGGGATCAAGTTCGGAGCATGGAACGGAACAGGTATTCGTGTGTTTCTCACCTATTTCAACGGTCTGTCCCCTCATGGCGAGTACCACGACATCCGAATTTCTTCATGGGGATCGGGTTTCTCGATTGATTTTTAACGAATGAAACCCCTCTCACGATGCCCTCGAAGTCGATATTGCAAGAGCGGTGCTTCACGCGGATCGTAGAGCCTCCGTGGTGGGATGTGTTCATTACCTCTCTCCGAGCGGAGATTTCGAGCAGGGTGCCGATGTTCACCGCTTTGGCACAACGAAAAATCAATGATCCGAAAGGTATAGCGATTACATTCGACGACGGGCCCCATGAGTCGGCTACCCCTGAAGCATTGGGAGCTCTTCGGGAAGAATCCCTGACCGCGACATTTTTCTTTTCCGGCAAATCGGTCGAAACCTTCCCATACCTCGCGAGCCTGTGTGTCGAAGAGGGCCATACGGTTGGAAACCATGGGTATGAACATGTCCGGCATGACCGCTTGAGCAACGAGGATATATTCCGATCGATCGAACGAACGAACAATGTCGTCATGCATATAGCCGGTATTCGACCGCTCCATTTTCGTCCCCCATACGGGTGCTGGAGCCGTTCCGCGAACCCTATCCTCGAGGAACTCGATATGCAACTTGTCTTATGGAATTGCATGCCCATGGATTTCCATGTTTCGACACCTCTCAATATCATACAGCGATTCCTGTCCACCCATCTTCGCGGCGGGTCCATCGTCGCGCTTCACGACAATGAGAAAACAGCGGGTCGAATCGGCCTGATCATCCACATGCTTGCGGAAATCCTCCGCGAGAAGGGGTGGCATGCGGTCGCACTCCCTCACCGTGTCTCGCGTGACGCATGACGCTTGCCGTTTGTTTCGCGGTTATCCTCCTGTTGTATGTAACCATGACAGCCCTCTTTCGAAGGGGTGCTGCCCGTGCAGACAGGGGAAACGATGGGAATGGCATGCCGAGCGTCAGTGTCATCGTTGCCGCACGTAATGAAATCCGGAATATCGATGCCTGCCTCGACAGTCTTGTCGGTCTTGAGTACCCCCACGAGTCGCTCGAGATCCTCGTCGTCGACGATGAATCGACGGACGGAACGGGCGAACGTATTGCGGCATGGGCAGCACGCGATCCCCGTATCCGGGTCCTTTCAGTCGAAGGCACAATCCCGGGACTGCGCGGAAAGGCGAATGCCGTCGCGCAGGCGATCGAGCGCGCGAAAGGCGAGATCATCATGACAACGGATGCAGACTGTACCGTCCCGCCTGGCTGGGTGAGGGAAACAGTCCGCCGCTATGGTCCGGGCACGGGATGCGTCTGCGGCCATACTCTCCTACGTACCGACGGAGCATTTTCCGGGATGCAGGCGCTCGACTGGGCGTACATGTTGACCATTGCATCGGCGGGAGTCGGCTGGGGATTTCCCCTCAGTGCGGTCGGGAACAACATGTCATATCGGCGCGCGGCATATGAGGAGGTCGGCGGGTATCGGGGAATCGGTTTCAGCGTCGCGGAAGATTTCGCTCTCTTCAAAGCGATCGGTTACCGGACCGGCTGGGACATTCGCTACCCGATGAGCCTCGACACAGCCGTGTCGAGCGAACCTTGCCCGGATATTCGAACCATATACCTGCAGAAGAAACGATGGGGAAAAGGCGGTGTGAAGATTCATCCGCTCGGATTCGCTATCATGGCGATCGGGTTCACGACGAGCGCCGCCTTGCTCATTCTGCCTTGGATCGGTTTCCCCATGTTCCTGTGGATCATCGGCATTGCCGTCAAGTTCGGGGCGGACGCATTTCTCCTCTTTCCGACGCTCCGCACATTCAAACGCCTTCATCTATTCCGTTACTTTTTCATTTTCGAGCTTTACTATCTAATTTACGTCGTACTTCTCCCCTTCATCGTATTTCTCACAGGTCCCGTCACATGGAAGGAACGGCGGTACTGATACGGTCGTTTTCAAAAGGGGAAGAAGGCGGGCCAGATGTCCGATGAGCCTCTGACTCCACTAACTTGGGGGATACTCTCATGAACAGTACGATCGGCAACGGGCTCGTCAAGACGTCCTTCGCGGTTGTTCTCATTCTCCGGTGGGCTTTCCCGAGTCCGACTGTGGCGCAATCGCGGCTCCCACTTTCCCTGCACTGTCGTGATGCGAGGGTCGTTCGGGCGGATTTCACGGTAACAGAGGACGCAAACCCCGGTACGCTCACTACCTCGCCAATCGATGCGAAAGGAGCGCATGTCCCCGGTTTACGCGATGTCGATTTTGTAGTGTCCCGGGGAAAAAAATTCGGCGAGATACTCTCCGTCACCGAGTTGACCGCCGTTGAAAACACGGTCATGCGGATCGTCGTGATGGTAGACAACAGCCAATCGATGAGCCCGTATCTCCGAATGCTCCGGGAAACCCTTGCGGACCTTGTAGGGCGTTTCAGTCCGGCAGTGCGCGTTTCGATGATTTTTTTCAACGAACAGCAACTGAAGAACCCTCCATACGAGTACAACGGTAAACCACTCCCTCTCGTCCGTTATCCTTTCACGAACGAGAAAGCGAGGATTGTCGAATATTCGACGCGAATGTTGACCGAGAGGTTGTTGACGAAGCGCACCTATCTCTATGACGGCGTGTGGGGTGTTCTTCAACAAATCGCGGCGGATACCGGTATGGTTGACAAGAGTTTCGCTATCGTGTTCAGCGACGGCGCTGATAATGCCAGCACGGTCGACCCCCAAACCGTTCTGCGGTCGGACCGCCGCAATACAGTCTTTTTCACGATCGATTACTTGACCGAGGAGAACGACTTTCTCGTCCGTCTCGCAGAACGCAGCGGGGGACGTCACTTCCAGGCGAAGAAAGCGGAAGAACTCCGAGGCATATTCGAGGAAATCGCCCAAAAAATCGTTGCCCGCGGTTACGCGGTACGCTATCGGTTTAAGGCTCCGCCTACAGTATCCATTGCCCTTTCAACCGATTCGTTGATCATGGAGGAGGAAATTGTCCGCGAGACGTTCCCGTTGCTGAACTACGTGTTTTTCGAGCAGGGTTCAGGCGTCATCCCACCGAGGTATGTTCTCTTGAACGCGGAGAAAGCCCGCACGTTCGATGAGCAGGCTGTTGAAGGCGATGCGATGGAGTACTATCGGAACGTTTTGAACATCATCGGCAGCCGCTTGCGGAAGCGGGAAAACGCCCACGTTCGCATCGCGGGATATGTCAACGATTTCGGCTATGAAAAAAAGAACGCGATTCTCGCCTCCGATCGCGCCAACGCCGTGCGTTCCTACCTGATGACCGTGTGGGGCATCGAGGGAGAACGATTGGAAACCGTGACCGGTCTTCTCCCTCCCATCCCATCGACTAACCGTGAAGAAGAAGGACGCGCGGAGAACAGCCGTGTCGAGATCACGTCCGACGACTGGGAAATTCTCAAACCGGTGACATTCATCCGAAGACAGGCGACCTTCGTTCCTGAGACTGTCACCATTTTCCCCGCTCTGAATGCGGAAGAGGGTTTGTCTCGATGGATGCTGAAGGTCCGGCAGGAAGACGACGTCTTCGATGAACGGACAGGGAATGAACTCGAGAAGCGAATACTCTGGAACTGGAAAAACCGTCGGGGCGAAATCCCGAAATCCACCGGTGTGATTCGCATCTCCCTCGTTGTGGAAGATTCGGCGGGGGATACCGCTGCGGCTGAGGCCCCACCCGTCATCGTCCGCGAACTGAAACGAGAACAGAGAAGGAATGTGATATTCGAAGACGGGGTTACGAGGGAAAAGATCAGTCTGATTCTTTTTCCGTTCGATGTCTTCACGCCCGGCCCATTGAACGAAACCATCATGGATGAGTTCGTCACCCCGCGTCTCAAGTCGGGATGTACCGTTCGCATCGTCGGTCACACGGACGCCATCGGGACGAGCGAATACAACCTGATCCTTTCACGGAATCGAGCGGAACAAGTGCGCGCGTACTTGCAGAAACGGTCAGCCGGCATCGTTGCATCATCGGACATCACCGCAGACGGCGTGGGCGAAGACACCCCGATATTCCCGAACACTCTCCCTGAAAACCGATTCTACAACAGGACGGTCGAGATCATCATCGAGGCTGCAGCGCGCTGAACGGGCTCACAGGAACAGGAGGCGGTGCTCCGCCGGAAACGGTGTGCACTCCGCTGCGAGGCGGGACAAGAATGAAGGGCCGTACCGGTTGAGGTAGGTCAACACGTTGTAGACGCGCTCCTGAGGTTTTCCTGTGGGGGCGAGATAGAGGTGGAATTTCTCGAGCTGGCGTTGGACAACCGTATCGCGCTGCCTGTGTGCTTGCATGAGACGTTCCTCGAATAACGAGAGGTAACGGCGGATGTTCCGCACCGTTTCATTCGCCGGCTCGGCGAGTTGGGGAAACGCTTGACTCCCGATTGAAGGGAGGCGATCGAGGCACGCGCACATATCCCGCTTCAGTGCATCGAATGCAGCGATCTGATCGTCCGTCGCCGAGGTTCTGGGAAGATGGGCATACAGCTCTTCCGGCTCAGAGAACATGCTTTCGAGGGGGAGATCGAACTTGTTGAAGAGCTTTCGGATTTTTGGCTCGATGATCGTCACGCTCGCCCGAGGGACGATGACAGGCATAGGTACCTGGAAATGGTCGTACACCGGCTGCAACTGGCCGAAATAGGCGACTTCCGCCGGGCCTGCGATGTACGCTGCGGTCGGGAAAAGGAAGTCCTGGAATATCGGCCGCAGGAGAACATTGGGACTGAAATACTCCGGGTGAACGTTCGCAATATCCAAGAGCTCGTCGCGTGTGAAGCGCTGTCTTGTACCCCGGAGGAAGAAACCGAATTCGGAGGGTTCGATCGGGTACCGGCCGCCTCGATGGAGATAGAAGAGGTTCACGGCACGGGGTTTGACCTGGGCATGGTAACGCTCTTCGAGTTCTGCGCTCCGTTTTATCACTTCCTCGCCCGATGCGGGGTACGTTTCCAGTTCCTGAAGGATCACGGGTGCGAGGAGCTTCTTCAACTCGGAGTCCGAAGGGTCGACGAAGATTATCCCGGATTCCGGGAAAAGGGAATGGAACATCGAGACGAAAGCTTCGGTAAACGTGGTACCGGGGGTATAGGCACGGCGGAGCGTCTTCAACATTTCCCCCGTGTAATCCGTTTGTGGGAATCGGTGTTCGATCGTGTCAATGATCTCGGCGATGCGATCGTCGAGAGGGATAGATCCGACGGGTCTGAGGTTTCGTTGCTCTGTTTCGCCGGTTTGTTCGTAACGGATTTCTAACACGTTGTTCTCGGCATCGATAAACGCACTCGAACCCGCTTCGTCGAGATCGTGATCCTCCGATTCCAACCAGAAGAGGGGAAGGAATCGACATCCCGGGAAATATTCCGTGAGCCAGTCTGCCAGGTGTCTCGCCGTCATGGCTTTGTAGAGCGTGTAGAGCGGACCTGTAAAGAGCCCCACCTGCTGGCCCGTAACGACGACAAAAGTTTTCGGGTCGCGGAGGGATTCGATGCGTTCCTGAGCGAGCACGGGGGTTCCGAAACGGCGGTTTTGCTCGGAGAGGATGTCGGCGATTTCGTTACGGAAATGCGCGCGTTTTTCTAAAATGCCGATATGAGTTTCGAAAGCGAGCGGGTCGCTGAAATGACCGACATAGTAATTGCGGACGGATGGGGAACCCGCGCAGTAGTCCGTAAACAAACGCGTGGAACCGGGGATGATTTCGAAAGGAAGAGTGAGCATGCGTTCGGAAGGAGATTACCGGCGAAAAATACATGCATATTAAGATAGCAGGCAAGGAGGGGGCGAATGGAAAAAGGACCCTCTCGATGTTCGCGCGGTGGAATGAAGATGAACATGCGTGGGGTGAAGAGATCACTACCTTTTTTCTGAACCGGTGGGTCTTACCGCTCGGAAAAATGATTCAGGGGAAGTCGCAGGGAAATGAACACGACCAGAGCGGGCGCACCACTTGACCGGCGTTGTTTCTTGGGAACGCAGAACGTAATTTGATATCAGGATACCGATGACGTATTCCCTCATCATCTGACTATCCGCCGATTACCCGTGCATATACCGTTTTTTCCCTCTCCTCTTAAGGGTATTTCCCTGAAAGGGAAAGGCGCATTCGAACCCGTGAACGATCATGGAGAGAAAGGTACGATCCACCTCCTGATGAGCACCGGCGATTGCTCTCGAATGTGAATCGACGAAGGTTAGGAGAAAGAGAGCATAATATTCATGCGTGTATTTCACGAAACAGACATACGAACACGATAGGATATGCGAGTGGTCGCGCGATCGCCTGTGAACCTTTCTTACGATACGAATGCTGAGAGATTTTCCTCATCGCGAGAATTCTTCGTTCTCACGTCAAGTCGTCATAGAGACTCAACCCATCCATTTCCTTCCCACTGACAACGGAGGCTAGCATGGCAATCCACATCACGGATGAATGCATCAACTGCGGGGCATGCGAACCGGAGTGCCCTAATAACGCTATTTACGAGGGCGGTGCAAGTTGGTCCCTTGCGGGGAAAACATACGGTGAAGGGGACGCTGCCCCATCAGGTGCCACGGGTTTCTGGTCCGCGGACCATTATTACATCGTCCCGGATAAGTGCACGGAGTGTAAGACATTCCATGACACGCCGCAGTGCGCAGCTGTCTGCCCGGTAGACTGTTGTGTCCCGGACCCGGACCATGTCGAGACCGAAGAACAGCTCCTCGCAAAGGTGAAATACCTCGACGAGATCGGTCGCTGATCATTTCTCAAGCGTATTGTCGTTCTCACTTCGGGAGGTCCGTCGAACCAAGATGGGCCTCCCGTCTTGCTCTTGCAGGCGAGAGTCATCTCCTGGGCGTAAAGCGGGTCCCGCACAAAGCAGACGAGGCGATTTGCTTTCGCCAAGACGTCGAGCATCAAAGCGGCGGTGCCCCCTTTCGGAAGAGTCGCTTCGCATTGGTCTGTTCCTTTCGCTATCGTTACGCGGGATGGTCAGACCGGTTTCGTTTCTTCAGGGATAGATGGTTCAGGAGAGTTAAACACCTCGGGATACCGCTCAGATGTCGGGTATTGCGTGGATGAAATGAGTTCCCCACACACATATGCATAGTCCTTTCTTCACGACCATGAGTGGTTCCCTGTCTCTTTCCGAACGCGTACGGTGCTTTGCGCGGGAGTTGGGCTTTGACCTTACTGGTATCGCGCGCGCCGAACCTCTTACGAGGGAAGGGGATTACCTGGATACATGGTTGAGGGCGCAGATGCACGGGGATATGTCTTATCTCGCGCGCAATCCGCAAAGGAGAATTGACCCATCCCTCGTTCTTCCAGGGTGCCGTTCGGTCATCGTCGTTGCCATGAACTATTTTCACCCCCATTACCGTGTCGAAAATCCGCAGGGAGCGAAAATTTCGCGGTACGCATGGGGAAACGACTACCACACCGTTCTCGGCACACGACTGCGTCGGCTCGAACAGTTCATCTCTTCCATGGATACGAGATCGCAATGCCGGTCTTTCGTTGATGCCGGGCCTGTCCTGGAAAAAGCGTGGGCTGTGCGTGCGGGAATCGGTTGGATGGGGAAGCACACGTTGCTCGTCTCTCCCGATTACGGTTCGTGGATATTTCTCGGCGTTGTTCTCACAACGGCAGAGCTGGACCCCGATGTGCCTGAGACCGATCGGTGCGGTGACTGCACGCGTTGCCTGAATGCATGCCCGACGGGTGCCATTTCCCATCCATATCGTCTGGACGCTCGTGCATGTATCGCGTACCGTACCATCGCCTGGAAGGGGGAAAATACGGTCGGTCTCGATAAGGAGGACTATGGGAACTGGGTTTTCGGTTGCGATATTTGCCAGGAAACCTGTCCGTGGAATACGGACACGGTCCCATCTTTGCACCCTGAATTCGCTCCTCGCGCTTCGGTTCTCTCGACGACATTGGAGGAACTGGCGCAGCTCGACGAGAAAGAATTCCGGGCCCGCTTCAAGGGCACGCCGATCGCCCGTGCAGGATTCCGCATCCTGAAACGAAATACGAGGCTCATTCTTCGACAACGATCGATGAAAACCCAAGACCCACCCGCGCAGAACAAAGCAGGGAACAAGATATGGAACACCGGACAGTCGTCATCATCGGGTCAGGTCCAGCCGGTCTGACCGCAGCCGTGTACTGCGCCCGCGCAGATCTCGCTCCACTCGTTCTCGAGGGGGCGCAACCGGGTGGTCAGCTCACCATAACGACAGAGATCGAGAATTTCCCTGGCTTCCCGGAAGGGATAAGTGGCTCCAGATTGACGGAAGAGATCCGACGCCAAGCCGTTCGGTTCGGAGCGGAATGCCGTTTCGAAACGGTGATGGACGTCAATCTCCTTGTCCGTCCTTTCCGGCTTTCCACCGACCAGAGCCGTTATACCGCCGACGCGCTCATCATTGCCACGGGAGCCTCGGCGAGGTCTCTCGGCTTGGAGAGTGAAATACGGTTTCGCGGTGCAGGGGTGTCAGCGTGTGCAACCTGCGACGGTTTCTTCTTCAAGGGACTTGATGTCGCGGTCGTCGGTGGTGGTGACACGGCGCTTGAGGAAGCGATTTTCCTGACCCGCTTCGCGACAAAAGTGACGGTGATCCATCGACGAGATGAACTCCGCGCCTCGAAAATCATGCAGGAACGGGCGAAGCGGAACCCGAAAATCGAATTCCTGTGGAACAGTGTCATCGAGGAAGTCTGCGGGACAGAAGAAAACGGAATCCGCCGGTTGACCCATGTCCGTATCCGGAATGTTCAGACCGGTGAAACGGGCACGTTGCATGTTTCGGGTTTGTTCATCGCGATCGGTCACACGCCGAATACCCGTCTTTTCGGCGGACAGTTGGATTTGGATGATCAAGGATACATCCGCACGATCGGAAAGAGCAGCAGGACGAGCGTCGACGGAGTCTTTGCATGCGGTGATGTCCAGGACAGTGTTTACCGGCAAGCAGTTACGGCGGCCGGATCGGGGTGCATGGCGGCGATCGACGCCGAACGGTGGCTTTCCGAGTTTCTGGATCGTTGAGCAAGGACTTCGCATCCGGCATATTCCCAACCATTCCGGCGATGGCCATATGTCAACAGTATCGGGAAGAGCCGCGAGGAAAGCTTTTCGGGACATGAAAGTT
Organism: Bacteroidota bacterium; assembly: GCA_029907355.1. Lineage (GTDB taxonomy): Bacteria > Bacteroidota > Ignavibacteria > SZUA-365 > SZUA-365 > JARYLZ01. The sequence continues at coordinate 43,068 of JARYLZ010000011.1, forward strand.
TCTCTCTTCATCCCTTGTCTCACAGATCTTTTTTTCCCCTCGACCGCGTGGAGCGTCGTCCGTGTTCTCGAACGCTTGGGAATAGATGTCGTCTACGACCCGCGCCAAACGTGTTGCGGCCAGCCAGCCTTCAACACCGGTTATCACCGGGACGCTGTGGTATGCGCCGAACATTTCCTCGACGTGTTTCATGAAGCGGAGTGTATCGTTGCGCCTTCCGGTTCTTGCGTCGCTATGATCCGTGATTACTCGTCCGGGATGCTCCGACTGCCCGATCGTTACCGGCGGCTCGCCGAGAGGCTCAAAGATCGGGTTTGGGAATTCACGTCGTTCCTCGTAGACCACCTGGGGGTGACGGAGGTCGATGCGGAATTCCCCGGTCGGGTTGCCCTGCACGATTCCTGTCATGCCTTGCGTCTTCTGGGTATACGCGCCCAGCCACGTGCTCTCCTGAAACGGGTTCGCGGCCTCGAACTGGTGGAATTGGGCCGCACAGGCGTGTGTTGTGGGTTCGGGGGGACGTTCGCCGTCAAGTTTGCGGATATCTCTACCGAAATCGGAAAGGAAAAGATCCGTGACATTCTCGATGCGCAGGTCCGTACGGTGACGGCGGTCGATTCGAGTTGCCTGATGCAGATCGACGGTCTCTTACGGAAAACCGGGAGCACGACGACGACGGTTCACATCGCGGATATCCTTGCATCGACGGGGCAGCCGTGAAAGAGCTCTTCTCACCCCGTTGGTTCAAATCGCGCGCCTCGGAGAGCCTTCCGGACGAAGCGCTCCGTCGGAATATCGAGAGAGCGACGGAGACGGCCTTGAAAAAACGCGCCGACGTCGTCGGGGCTTTCCCCGAATGGGAATCGTACCGTACCGCTGCGCGCGCGGTGAAGGAACATGTTCTCGAAAATCTCTCGTCCTATCTCGCCTCGTTCGAAGAGCATGCCCGTGCCAACGGAAGCACTGTTCTGTACGCTCGAGACGGGGTGGAGGCTTGCGCTCTCGTCATGGACATCGTCCTCTCGGCCGGCACGAGGACCGTCGTGAAATCGAAATCCATGACCTCGGAAGAAATCGGTCTCTCCGCAGCACTGGGCCGGTCCGGCATACAGGCCGTCGAAACGGATCTTGGGGAGTACATCGTTCAGCTCGCAGGAGAGCCGCCCTCTCACATCACGGCGCCTGCGCTCCACAAATCACGCCGTGATATCGGGCGACTCTTCGAACAGAAGCTCGGGCTCCCGTACAGCGATGAACCAGAAACTCTGACTGCCGTGGCGCGTTCCGTTCTTCGTGATCGTTTCTTCGAGGCGGGGGTAGGGATCTCCGGTGTGAATTTCGGGCTTGCGGATAGCGGGGCGATTTGCGTTGTCGAGAATGAAGGGAACGCACGTATGGCGACCACCCTCCCTCCCGTTCATATCGCGCTGATGGGTGTCGAAAAACTCCTCCCGGATATGCGCTGCCTGGCGCTATTCCTCGATATGCTCGCACGGAGCGCAACCGGACAGCGCTTATCGTCATATACGAGTATCATACGAGGGCCGAAACGTGCGGATGAATGGGACGGACCGGATGTATTGTACATCATCATCCTCGACAACGGCAGAACCGACATTTTCGCCGACTCCCGTTTCCGAAGCGTTCTCTCATGCATTCGTTGCGGTGCTTGTCTGAATGTATGTCCCGTGTACCGCGTGGTCGGCGGCCATGCGTACGGTTCGGCTTATCCCGGTCCCATCGGTGCCGTTCTCGCACCGTTCTTCCATGGGAAGGAGGATGGGCGACACCTGCCCTATGCGTCTTCCCTCTGCGGCGCCTGTGCGGAAATCTGTCCCGTGCGTATCGACATCCCACGTCTTCTCCTCCTGCACCGTGGCGAAACCGTCCGGGAAAGACGCGCCCCGCTCATCGAACGCTTTCTCATGAAGGCATATGCGTGCGTCGTGAAACGCCCGGCACTCTATGCTTTGACGGGACACCTCCTCCGTGCTTTCGCCCCGCTTGCTACGGACGAGCATGGGTTGCTCCGTATCCCTACCCGCGCGAAAACACGAACGTTCCCTGCACCCGCCGAGAAAACATTTCGTGAGATCTGGAAGGAGGAGGGAATTGGGAGCACGTGAGGACATTCTACACCGCATCCGCTCGATTGTCGGCGACGGACCCGGCACTGAGTGCGCCCGCTCGGAATTGCAGGAAATCTTCCGTGGCATTCCGATTCGCCGCATCGAAGAGGTGATACCTACATTCTGCCGTCATGTGAACGAAGCAGGTGGTGAAACATCGATCGTTCATTCATGGGCTGAGGCTGCCCACCGTGTACGGGACATTCACCCCTCGGGTCCTGTGTTCGTTGCCGCGCATCCGGAGTTTCGGGAAGCCGGGTTTTCTTCGCTCATCCAGAGTGCCAGTGGGAGGGGCGAGGTTCTCGAGGTACCGGAGGAGGGGATGGAATTGCAGGTACGTGACGTTTTCGGTTCCGTTTTCGCACGCAATGCTGCGGGGGTTGGACGCGCCCTGTATGGTTTCGCCGACTCCGGAGCAGTCCTCCTCGTTTCTTCACCCTTCGAATGCCGTTCCCTGTCGCTTCTCGTCGCAACGCATATCGCCGTTCTGCATGAGAGTGCGATTTTCCCGACTTTTGCCGATGCCGTGGAGTCGATCGAAGAATATGTCCGAACATCATCCCCCGGCGCCTTGACTCTTGTCGCTGGGCCGAGCAAGACGGCTGATATCGAGAAAGTGCTTGTCACGGGGGTTCACGGTCCTTCACGATTCGCCGTCGTGATATTTCAAAATCCTCCCCTCGCCTCTTCAACAGTAGGGGGAGGGACACGGTAACCTTGTATGAATTATTTTTTCCGTGCACGCGGCGAAGGATAGGGACGGGTAAGTCATACACGCGTTCCGCAGAAGCCTTCCCTGGAAGTTTCTTGCAGAAGAAACAAAGGGGGAGATAACACGAGGAGATCTTCCCAGAACAGGATGAACAGAACGAAGAAAACGCATGATATCTGGTTCATCGGTTTTCATAACACACGAGGTTCTCATGTCAGACATGATCATCCGACTCCTCCCGGAAATCGACGCCATCGAGGATGAATCCCTTCGCGCGAAAGTCTCCGCTTGTTGGCAGGAGGCGATCGCATACCGTGGTTGGACCGAGGAACGGCTCCGTGGTATTCCGTTCACGCTTCTTGCCTCGGGCGTCCGCATCCCGTTCATCGACCACGTGCGGGCGGTCTGTCGCATGTGCATGGCGGTTCTGGATGTGCTGGAAGAAGTCCATGGGACACGAACAGCCAAGGTCAGACGCGACATCCTCATCGCCGGAGCGCTCCTGGCGGATGTCGGGAAACTGTTCGAGTACGAAATCGCCGGCGGTCAAGCGGTGAAATCCGATTTCGGCAAGCATATCCGCCACCCATTCAGCGGCGTCGCGCTCGCTTTCAAGCATGGGTTGCCGTCGGAGGTGATGCACGTCATCGCGACCCACTCGAAGGAAGGAAGCGGGGAAAAGCGCTCCCCCGAGAGCATCATTTTCCACCACTGCGACTTCATCGACTTCGATCTCGTCCAGTGATTCCCTCCGCTCCGTCATCCGAATTCACTACCTCGAGGATACCATGGCACAGAATCTCATCGAAAAGATCGCGCAGAAATACGCCTCGGGGCTGCCGGATGGGCATGTTGTCCGCAGCGGGGATTACATCCTGATCCGGCCTGCCTATGTACTCACGCACGACAATACCGGCGCAGTCATTCCGAAATTTCGGGATATCGGTGCGGAGGTCATCGCGAACCCGCGGCAAGTCGTGACGGCTCTCGATCACGATGTACAGAATACGACCGACAAGAATCTCCGGAAATACGAGGCCATCGAGAGTTTCGCGCGCGCGATGGGTGTGGATTTCTACCCCGCGGGGAGAGGGATCGGTCACCAGATCATGTGCGAGGAAGGCTACGCATGGCCGGGTACGATGGTGGTCGCGTCGGACAGCCACGCGAACATGTATGGCGGTCTGGGTTGCCTGGGGACGCCGATCGTCCGCACCGATGCGGCGTCGATCTGGGCGACGGGCTACACCTGGTGGCAAGTCCCTCCTGTCGTTCGCGTGGAATTGCGGGGTTCCCTCCGGAAAGGCGTGAGCGGAAAGGATGTGATCCTCGCGCTCATCGGTTATTTCCATTCGGACGAGGTGCTCAACCATGCCGTCGAGTTCAGCGGGGATGGTATTGCATCGCTGAGCATCGAGCAACGATTCACCATCGCAAACATGACGACGGAATGGGGCGCTCTCGCCGGTCTTTTTCCCGTCGATGAAACGACGATGACATGGCTTCGGGAACGGGTTGTGGCGGTTGAGCGGCGCGGCCTCGAAGGGGTCGCTTCGGACGTGGATGGGAAAGGTGTCCACCCACGACTCAATGCAGAGCGTCTCGAGGCCCTCGAAGCGGAAATGCCCCGGCCCGACGCCGATGCATCCTATGCAAAGGAAATCGTTTTTGAACTCGACGGTGTCGAACCGCTCGTCGCCGGTCCCAACGCCGTGAAAACCGTTACCCCTGCACGGGTGCTCCGGGAGAAACGCATCGCGATCCAGAAAGCCTACCTTCTCTCCTGTGTGAACAGCAGGCTCGAGGATCTCATGGCCGCCGAGAAGGTCGTTCGCGGAAAACATGTTGCACCCGGTGTCGAATTCTATATCGCCGCCGCTTCACGGGAAGTGCAGGAAGAAGCGGAACGACGCGGCGCATGGCAGGCACTGTTGGATGCGGGCGCCATTCCGCTTCCACCCGGTTGCGGACCGTGCATTGGGCTCGGGAAGGGTTTGCTCGGCGAAAACGAGACCGGCATATCGGCGACGAACAGGAACTTCAAGGGACGCATGGGTGCAGCGAGTGCCATCGCCTATCTCGCTTCCCCCGCCGTGGTTGCCGCATCCGCTATTGCAGGCTTCATCGACACCCATATCGTCCTCGAGGAACGTTCGACGCAGGGGAACGTCAGAACACCGGAACCGAAATCGGTGGAGGCTGTTGAAACGGTTATTCTCGAGGGTTTCCCCGAAAAAGTGGAAGGCGAAATTCTCTTCTGCCACCAGGATAATCTGAACACGGACGGTATCTACCCCGGCAAGTACACGTACATCGATGATTTCACGCCCGAGCAACAGGCACACGTCGCAATGGAAAATTACGATCCGGAGTTTCAAACGCTTGCGCGCGAAGGTGATATTCTTGCCGGCGGTTTCGCGTTTGGGAGCGGGAGCAGCCGTGAACAAGCGGCGACGGCGCTCAAGTACCGGGGAATCCGCCTCGTGGTAGCCGGTTCGTTGAACGAGACGTACAAAAGGAATGCGATCAACAATGGTTTCCTCGTTGTCGAATCCCCGTCCTTGATCCGGGATTTGAAACAGCGTTTCGGGACGAAAGCCCTGACCGTTCGAACCGGATTGACAGCGCACGTCGATTTCCGCCGTTCGAGAATTCTCGTCGACGGTGCCGAGTACCCAATCGATCCCGTCGGACCTCCCGCACAGCAAATCATTCTCTGTGGCGGGCTGGAGGAATGGGTCCGTCGCAGGATTGCGTCCGCCTGAAGGGATCGACGATGAGTTCAGTTTTCCATGTCCCGTCGTGCGGGAACCGTTCGACGGGTTTCCCATCATTTCAGAAGAATCGAGTAGAACCATGAACGCGTCCTTTTCCCGTACCATCGCTGAATTCGCCCTCAACCTCCGCTACGAGGATCTCCCACCGGATGTCGTCCATGAGGTGAAGAGATACCTCTATGATTCGGTCGGCTGTGCGTACGGAGCGATGCACACGCGCGATGTGGCCATCATGCGCGAGCTCTGCCTCGACATGGGGGGGAAGGAAGAAGCGACACTGATCGGGTTCGGAGACAAGCTGCCAGCGTCGAATGCCGCACTCGTCAATTCGCTCATGATCCGGGCGCTCGATTTCAACGACATTTACTGGAAGGAAGATCCTTCGCACCCTTCGGATATCATTCCTGCCGCTCTCGCCGTAGGAGAGCGGGTGAATGCCCCTATGACGGAGACCATCGTCGCCGTCGTCCTCGCTTATGAATTCGAGCAAAGGCTCTGTGAGTTCGCCGTGCCGGGCATTCGCGAGCGGAAATGGCACCATGCGACATTGACGCAATTCGTTTCTCCCATCGTGGCCGGGAAAATGCTCGGTCTGAACGTGGACCAGATGGTGCACGCGATCGGCATCTCGGCCTCGCACCATCACACGATCGGCTGTCCTACGGCAGGGAAGCTGACCATGATGAAGAACACCGTGGATCCCATGGCAGTGCAGGCAGGCGTGTTTGCGGCTCTCATGGCACAGAAAGGTTATTCGGGAACGGAAGAAGTGTTCGAGGGTAAGGAAGGGTTCATGGACTGTTTCGGCGGATGGGATGCGAAGAACAAGACGGTGAAACCGGTGATGATGCAGGGTCGTGAAGCTCTTGGAGAATGGAGCTGGAACGTCGACGCTCTCCTCGACGGCTTGGGGGATTCCTTCAAGATTCGGGAATGCTCCATGAAAGCGTTCCCGACGGAGGCGTTGACCCACACGCATCTCTCGTGTGTCATTAAACTTGTCACCCAGCACGACATCGCCTACGACCAGATCGAGGAAGTGACGGTTACCACCATCGCACGTGCATGCGACATTCTCTTCGACCCGCACAAGTACAGGCCGGAATCCCGCGAGACGGCGGACCACTCGCTCCCGTACTGTATCGCGGCAGCGATCGTGGACAGGAAGGTTACGACGGAATCCTTCAGCGACGAGAAGCTCAAAGACCCCCGCATATGGGAGGTCATCGACCGTATCAAGGGCGAGGCCTCGGAAGAGTTCGAACGAATGTTCCCGGCAAAGCAGCCGTCGCGCGTTGTCATCCGGACGAAGGACGGTCGCACATTCGAGGAGTACCTTGAGTACCCGAAGGGCGACCCCCGTGAGCCGATGACCATGGAAGATCTCGACAACAAATTCGGAGCCCTCGCTTCCGCAGTCCTCACGCAGGACAGGCGACGCGAGGTGCGCGACGCGATCTTCTCATGCGAGAAACTGTCTGTCCGGAATTTCATGAAATCCCTCGTCGTCTAACGGCATCAAAAGCGGATTGCGGCGGGACTGCGTCATTTCTCGAACAAGACCATCTCCGCTTCGCTCGATCGATCCCCGATTCGGGGGGGGCATGGAACGGCGCTCATCGTGCCGTGTTAACAGAGAAAAGGGGAAGGCTTCTCTTGGGTTCCCCAGTGGCTACATCGTGTCCGAACGATCGAAGAGGGGGCGATTTCGATCGTCCGCGGATGTGAAGCGAGCTGTCTTTGTATTCGGCGCGGAGGGGGTACTGCCGGACGCGGGAACATGCCGTTCTTGGAGCGACTGGTGGAGTCTCCAACGAATACGGACAGGCCTGCGACCGTCCTTGACAAGCGCGAGTCGCCAGCAACGATAATTTTGGGAATCAAGCAGGGGCGGACCGTTGACCTTGCTCTTCTTCCCTGTGAACCGTTTCGCTCAGCGTCCCCTCATGCATGTAACGTTCGAAGAGCCGTCCCCATGGGCTGTTCTCCCGCCACCGTTCGAAAACCCGTTTATCTTTGAGCGGCCAGCGGTAATAATCGTGGTAAATCTCCGAGCCGAGCACGAACAGGTGGACGAGCGGCGTATGGAAAAAGAGGTTCTGGAAGGGTTTGAGGGGCCCGAACCACATGAGGTCACCCACCATACTCGCCCCATTGTCCCCGACCTGGAAATGCCAGTTATGACCGCTGATATCGTCACCCGCGATATCGATTTCGCGGACGTCGCCGACACCGAGACCGCGTTCGTGCGCGAGGCGGAGGTACGCGATATCCGCGAGTGGATCGAATCCCATCATTTTCGCGGCGACGGCGTCGATAGCAACTTGATCGGCTGAGGCGAGCAGAACGTTCTTCGTTTCGGGGAACATGGTCCTCGGTCCCGGGCCGTTGCCTGCCGTCGTACCGTCCATGATCGCAAAGAGTCCAGTGTGAATTTCCTTTTGGATGGCGAGGAGATCGACGAGCGTCTCGTGAATCCATGTGTGCGTGTAATGTCGTTTCGTATTCAAGAGGCCGCCGAAGGCGTTCTTCATCGCGCCGGTCGTCGTCGTGTATATGTGGCATTTGACGGTCGGAAGGTGAACGATGTTTTTCCCGAAAAAGTAATCGGGGATGTGAATACCCTCGGGGTAGATGCGGTCGAGGACGGACATCTTCGCGCGGGGCGCGTAGCGTACCCACCGCATATCCTCATCCCGGAAATTGAAGAGGACCGGAATACCGTAGCGTTGGAAAATGGGTCCGTAGCGGTTGAGATCCTCGCCTTTGAAGGCGTCCGTCACGACGGTCTTGTTCTGGACGCACGTGATATCCTGGAATCCGTTTCGTCGAAGAGCGAGAATTGTCCCTTCAAGTTGCCACGGTGTCGTGTTCGCGCCGGGGAAGGGGTAATGCCACGAAATGTTGTCTTTCAAAATCGTCGTGGCGGACGGGTCCAAGGCGTGTCGCAGCCCGGCAAGGTCTGAAAGGTGTGCGATGTCGTCCAGAACGGTATCGGGGCGCGTGAAGAGAACGGCCACGGTGCTCTTGGTCATAGGAGTGCTCGCAGGAGGAATCGGTTAGGGGAACGAAATGACGATCATGACGCTGACCGCCCAGAGAAAAACGTTGAGGAGCAACGGCCAGTCGGTGAGAAGCTCGGCGGTCGGGTCGCCACCTGTCTTTTTTTGGTGAACGAGATACAGGTAGCGGAAGAGGCCATAGAGCACGAAAGGTACCGTCCAGAGGAGATTCTTTGACCCGAACTTTTCGACGGTGTCGGGGGAGACGGTGTAGAGGATGTATCCGATCAAGGTCGAGGCAGTGACGAGAGAGATCATCTGGTCGAGGAAATACGTGTTGTATTCTTCCAAGACGGGTCGGTGAGCCGTCGCGTTTGCCTCGAGGAGCGTGAGTTCATGTCGGCGCTTACTGAAGCCGAGAAACAGGGCGAGTAGCGATGCGCAGATGAGCAGCCACTCCGAGAGCGGGACGTGAATGGCGCAAGCACCCCCGACGATGCGGAGGAGAAAAGAGGCCGAGATCGCCATGACGTCGATAATGACCGTCTCCTTGAGGGTGACGGTATAGACCACATTGAGGACGAAATACGCGGCGATCACAGCGAAGAAGGTCGGCGAGAGGAAAAATGCGCATACGCCGCACAGGACGGTCAGTAGTGCGAAAGCGGTCAATGCGACGGGAATAGGAAGTTCCCCCGACGCAATAGGACGGTGCCTCTTGACGGGATGTTCCCTGTCCTTGTTCAGGTCGACGACATCGTTGAAAAGGTATATCGCACTCGCCGTAAGGGAGAATAGAGCGAACGCCGCGAGCGAACGAAGAACGACATCGAGTTCGAAAAAATGTCGTGAGAAGAGAAGCGGCGACAGGACGACAAGGTTTTTCGTCCATTGGCGAGGCCGCATCGCGGCGAGAAGCGCGATGGTGACCGAACGGCGCCGTTCCGCGGAGCGTACGGTGTTTTCCGTCAACGCGGCCGCCTCCAGCTTTCGAGAAAAGCGCGAAGGCCAGAACGTACGCCCCCGAAGAGAGAAGCGATCTCACGAACGGACGGTTCGATATTGTCCCTAACCAGAGCCTGAATTCGGTACGCTGTCCGCGTAACCGCGCGGATATTCTCGATCGACTCGGTGACGGCGGATCGGTTTTCTTCGATGATGGTGAGGGTCCGTTCCACGCTCTCTGTGAGGGCTCCGATGCGCTCGACCAGGGGCAGAATGGTGGAGGTGAGGGTGGTCATCTCGTCCTGGAGCGCACGGATCGTGCGGACGATACGGATGAGCGCTACAATGATCGCGACGATGAGGAGTGAACCCAGTGACAGGATGACGGTCACCAGGGTATTATGAAGACCGGACATGGCGCGCCCTCTGAGGGAAAAGGACGATACGGCGGCTTGCCGATCGGGGTTACGAAGGCTGAGTTTTCCCGCGTTCTTCCTTGAACGCGTCGATACCCGCTTTCATAGAAGACTTCAAGCGGGAGCTCTCCTCCACGACGCGTTTCTTCGCCTCCGTGAGCACCTGCTCGGCATCCCGGAGGAGATGTTCCGCCTTTTCCTTGGCATCGCTGATCAGGGCGGCGGACTTTTCCTTCCCCTCGTTGATGAGGGTGCGGGCTTTCGTCTGCGCCTCCTTGATGTACTCCTCCACATCCTGGGTGATTTCTTCCGATTTTTTCTTCAGGTCCTGTCGGAGTTCCTTGCCGGATTTGGGCGCGTAGAGTAGGGCAAGCACCCCTCCGACAATGGCGCCCGAGAAGAAGCCGATCAAGAGTCCTTTTGCGAGACGGTCTTCTGCCATGGTCAACCTCCTGTGGGAATGGCTCTCTGCGAGTATTCGCGATGAAATGCTTTTCGTAACGGCATCATTCGGGTTTTGCCGCCGTGGACCGTTCCATCACGGCGTCGTATCGTTCCCGCAGTCTGTGCATCGTGTCGGACATCGATTCGGAAATGATCTTCGTGTCGCCGATAACCGGCATGAAATTCACATCCCCGCTCCAGCGCGGGACGATATGCAGATGGACATGATGGTCGATTCCGGCCCCTGCAGCGCGTCCGAGATTTGTCCCGATGTTGAACCCTTGCGGGCGCATGACGTCACCGAGAATGCGGATCCAGACGCGCACGAGATCCATCATCTCCCCGTACGCCAGTGCATCGAGAGTGAGAAGCGAGTCTGTGTGATCGTACGGGACGATGAGGAGATGGCCGCTGTTGTAGGGGTAGAGATTGAGGAAGGTCGCGCAATGCGTATGCCGCTTGACGATGTAATGCGCATCGTCGTCGCACGAGCGGAGAGCTTTGCAGAATACGCACCCCTCTTCTTCTTCGACCGTATCGATCGACTGGATATACTGGGAACGCCAAGGAGACCACAAACGGTCCATTGCCGCATTTACCGGTTCTTTTTCTTGTGTCGGTTCTTCCGTAGACGTTTTTTCCGCTTGTGTGTCGCCATTTTATGGCGTTTCCGTTTCTTTCCGCAGGGCATGAGCAACTCCTGTTATGAGAAAAATGATGGGGTGAATGAGCTGTTGACTGGCTTATCCGGGTTCCCGTTCGAGGTTCTCGAGCACTTGCTTTGCGTTTGCCGCCGCCGTTGTGGTGGGATCTATATCGACGGCTTTGCGAAGCCAATCGCGAGCTTCCTCGATTCGACCGGTATGCATCAGGACGATACCGAAATTGTACGCACCGAGCTGGTGGCGGGGGTGACGTGTGAGCACGGAACGCATCTGCGAAGCAGCCGCTTCGAAATCCCGTTTCTCAAAATAACATACGCCGAGGTCAATCCCCGCATCGGGGTCGTCCGGTTTGAGGGCGAGGTAAGCCCGGTATTGTTCGATCGCCTCGTCGATGCGCTTCGTGTCGTGCAATGCGTTCGCATACCGGAGAACAGCTTGGGTATCCAGCGGATTTCGCTCCACTGCCGAACGCATCTCCTCGAGCATGGCAAAGGTTTCGCGATCGACGATGCCGGCTTCGGAGGGCATCGATTCTTCGACGGCACTTTTTTCGTGGTGTCCGATCATATAGCCGACGATCCCTGCAGCGAGTACGAGCACCGTTGCGAGAACGAAAAAGAGCGATGGATTCATCGGGATTACGGTCGACCGATTCTTCGGTCGGGATTCCCTATGTTCGGCAGAGTCTTGGATGTCTCGTAGAGCGTTCGTGCTGATCGGTCGGTCCGAAGGGAATCCCTCGTTCACGGTGTCACCGACTTCAGGCGGGGGGTCGTCCGGTCTAGGGGTCCCGCATACGTCGCATCGCGATGCTTGTACATCGAGCCGCGCACCGCAGGAAGGGCAAGAGAGACGATCGACCCTCGCCATCGCCTATCCTTCGTGCGCTTTGAGCTGCTGATTGACTCCGGCTCGCAGTTCCTTTGAAACCTTAAAGATGGGGACATAGTGCTCTTCCACGAACACCTCTTCACCCGTGCGCGGGTTTCTCGCCATGCGCGCTTTACGCTTTTTCACCTTGAAACTCCCGAAACCTCGGATCTCGATGGATTTCCCTTCACGCATCGCCTGGCTGACCGTCGCGAGGAAACCATCGACGACGGCTTCGGTTTCCACCTTGGTCAAACCCGTTGCCGAGGCGATGTTGTCGACAATGTCTGCTTTTGTCACGGTGTTACCTCATGAGATGTTGGGAACTGCATTCTGTATTCGAAGGGGGAAGGGGGGCGTACCCGTGATTGCACATCCCTGACGAATTCCACCGTCTCTGTACCCAGGATACGCTCGAAGAGACTGGCTTCACGACGCTTGCGGATCACGCGCGGTTCGCCCGTGATCTTTCCCAGTTTCCCCGCGATTGCTACCGCTGTCTGAAGCGTTCCCAGCGTATCGACAAGCCCGAGGCGGAGAGCCTGTCTTCCCGTATAGATCCTCCCGTCCGCGATGCGTCGGACGCTGTCGATAGGAAGGGAACGCCCATACGATACTGCCTCGATGAACTGCTCGTACACGTCGTCGATCAGTGTCTGCATCTGTTCGATCTCTTCGGGGGTGAACCCGCGGGCCGGATTCCCGATGTCCTTGAATTTCCCGGATTTGATGGTTGTCTGCTCAATGCCGATCTTGTCCAACAAGCGTTTGATGTTCACGAACTCTGAGACAACGCCGATACTACCGGTTATCGAGCCCGGGTTTGCGACGATCCGTTGAGCCCCACAAGCGATGTAGTAGGCACCGCTTGCAGCCACCGATCCCATAGAGGCCACGACGGGTATTCCCATCGAAACGGTTTTTCTCACCTCTTCATAAATTTCCTGGCTCGGTGCGACGGCACCTCCCGGGGAATTCAATCGGATGACAATGGCTTTGACGGAAGTTTTTTTCCTATAGGTGCGAATTTCTTTAATGACTTCGTCCGAACCGGTTATCGCGTCGTCGATTTCAACGATCGCAACACGGTCTTTCCCGGATGCCGTGGATTCCTCCTGTTCATCGGTCGAGAGACTCGTTACTGAAGTCGAAAAGGTTAAGAATGCGAATGCGAGAATGATAAAACCTATCCCAAAGAGGGCAGCCCCGATACCGAGAATCCATTTCCCGCTGTTGCTCATCTGATATTCTTCCCTTATAACTCATTAAGGATTCTAAAGTTACGAAAAGTCTTCTTATTTGTCAATTGGATAGAAAGTGGATCTTATAAAATTTCAATCAAATATTTGATTTGACCTCAACAGATTTTTCTAATGACATGATGAATCGGATGTTCTCATAACACAATGGGACTTTTTCTCGAACACCTCCAGCCAGTTTGTAAGCGAAAAAACAACAAAGGATATCTTGGGCCCTTCTTTTCTTTTGTTTCGAAATTTGTATGTTCGGGTAGCTGAAAAAAGGCAGTAAAAAAGGATTATCTCATGCCGCGCATGATTGCCGTTACGGTTTCTCTTCTCCTTTTCTTTTTCTTTCCTATCGCATGGGCGCAATTCCCTATGGATGAGGAAGGTGTCGTTCGCCTGCCGAATGAAGGCTATTCGCCGGAGTACGAGCTTATCATAGCGCGCGCACAGCTCGCATTCGCGCAGTTGCCGCAGTGGCGCGCATTCACCGAAGCGAATGGGAATTGGCGGGCCGTGTGGAACGAATGGACCGGGACCCCGTACCGTGTCTGGGGTGAAGGCTATCAAATCCCGGGCATCACGCACGTCGACTCGTCTAATGCGGATATCGCAGCACGCCGGTTTATCAGTCAATGGGCTTCGCTTCTCCGCTGCGATCTTTCCGCCCTTCGTTTCGTCGACGCCAATGAATACGAGGGGAAATGGACGGTTTCCTATGAACAGGTTTACAAGGGAATCCCTGTCCTCGCCTCCGACGTCGTCGTCTCCATGAATGACCGCGGTCGGGTTTTTCTCTTCGGCTCGGAGTTCCAACCGTCGATCGAATTGTCTGTCATTCCCACGCTCTCTATCGAAGAGGGAAAGTCTGCGGCTGCGACGGGGCTTCTGCTGCCGGCGGGGACGATGGATCGTATCACGGGAGGGGAACTCGCTGTGCTGCCCTACTCGAGTACGCACGGTCTCACGCACCGTCTCGTTTACCAATTCGTTGTGCCGCAGGATGATTTCCACATATGGGAGACAATAGTCGATGCGCACAACGGGGAACTGCTTCGGCGCGTGAACCGCGTGACAACCGGCATCGGGGGGACGGTGACGACTTCCGTGAAAACCCAAAGTTACTCCCAGCCAACGGCAAACGTCGTCCCGAACACCGACCAGTACGTGACGGTTGCCTCCGTGAACACGGTGACGGACAGCCTCGGCAACTATACGAGTTCCGGTTCCGGCACCGTGACGATGAAATTCGAGGGGCCGTATTGCAAGATCAGCAGACAGGACGGCACGAACAGCTCTATCACACAGACCGTCGCGAACAACCAGACGTACAATGTCCAATGGAACAACACCAACAGCACTGCGGCGGAACGGACGGCTTTTCACACTGTCAATCGTTCACGCCGCTATATCGTGGATATGGATCCAGCCATCACATCGTTGAATTACCAGGTCCTCACCAAGGTGAACCTCCCGCAGGTCTGCAATGCGAATTTCGACGGCACGGGGTTGAATTTTTACACCTCCGGGACGGTGTCGCAGGGGACATGCCCGAAAGCAGCGGAGATGGTGGACGTCATCATGCACGAGTACGGTCATCTCGTCAACAAATACGTCTACGTGCAGTTCGGAAAATCAAGCGGCATGACGAATGCCGCATTGAACGAGGGGTTGGCGGACGCCAACGCAGCGCTCCAGCTCGACAACTCAGAGATGGGTGTCGGTTTCTTCGGCCCGAATACCGTCTTGCGCAGCTTGAACAACACCAATCGTTACCCGAAAGACATCGTTGGGGAATCCCACACGGACGGCATGATTATGGGCGGGGCGTTATGGGACATGCGCGTGAACATCGGCCTCGCACTCGCCTCCCATCACACGCATTACGCACGACGGGGGAAGCCGGACGATTCGAATACCGGCAAGGCGTTCACGAAATACTTTCTCGAAATTCTCAAGGTCGATGATAACGATGCGAATCTGAGCAACGGGACGCCGCACTCGTCCGGCATTGTAGCCGCTTTCGCCAAGCACGGAATCCCGGCGGGCATGCTGTCCATTGCGCACTCGAAGCCGACAACCGTCCAAGTCAACACTGCGATTCCCATATCGTGCACCGTCACGTCGAATCTCTCCGACATCAGCGTCTCCCAGGTCACCATTTATTACCGGAACACACCGAGCACCTGGGCAAGCGTGCGTATGACCAAGTCCAGCGGCCAGAACAACGGCACCTCCACATGGGCGGGGACAATTCCGGGTCAGCCCGCTGGCACGGTACTCGAGTATTACATCGAGGCAACGGAGTCGTGGGGTTCTTCCATCACGTACCCGGCTGACGGGTCTGCGCTCCCGCTTATTCTCCTCGTCGGTTTTACGACGCATACGCTCTTCGATTTCGAGAACGCAGCCGGTTGGGTCGGGCATCTCCCCAACGATCAAGCGGTGACGGGGAAGTGGGTGATGGTGGATCCGATAGGCACCTATGTCAATAATGTGCCCGTCCAACCGGAGGACGATCACTCGCCCAATGGGACGAAATGCTGGGTGACCGGCAACGGGACCGTCAACGGCCAGCCGGGAGATAACGACGTGGACGAGGGAGAGACGACCCTCCTTTCCCCCACGATGGATCTCTCGTCTCTCAATACCCCGGTCATCCGTTACTGGCGGTGGTTCAGCAACAATCTCGGCGCCAATCCGGGAGGCGATCCGTGGGTCGTCCAGATATCATCCGACAATGGGAATACGTGGTTTGATGTCGAAAATACGCTTGAGTCCGCCAACTCATGGACGGAACATGTGGTGGTCGTCTCCCGTTACGTGACGCCCTCCGCGAGCGTTCGGATGCGTTTCGTCGCCCGCGACAACGACCCTCAGTCTCTCGTGGAAGCTGCGGTGGACGATGTCGAGATCCTTTACGTATACGGGATCCCGGTCGAGTTCGCCCGCGTTTCCGCGTCGCGAGAGGAAGGAGGGCTCATACACGTGCGATGGACA
>JARYLZ010000120.1 GCA_029907355.1 Bacteroidota bacterium
GTAACGCCGGTTGAAGGGGACGGGGATATTGCTCGCTCTGCTGTCCCCGTAACGGAAAAGAAAACCCGCGCGAACTTTGAAGCCGGAAATCGTCGTCGCGTTCCGGGAGAGATCGCGGAACCATCGTACCATCCCTTCGAGTTTCACGTATTCCGTGCTCCGGTACCTGCGAAAAAAAGCGGGGATCACCTGCTTGAAGAGCCCTGCTTCTTCGACGGTGCCCTTGAAGGAGTAGCCGGCGGTCGGGTTGAAGAAATCGTTCGTGTAATCGCGATCGTAGCCGAAGGTGATGATCGAGTTGCGGTAATTGATTCCGGTCGTGTCGTAAGCGGCGAACGGCGTATTGACGAGCGACTGTCCGCTCGCGATGATGTCATAGCGGGACTGTTCCACCACCCAATCCACCGTAGCCTGGATGCGGTCGGTGAAACGGCGCGTCACCCCGACCGTCGTTTGGAGGATATCCCCTCCATACAGACCCGCCTCATGAGCGAGGATGTACGCCAGCGCTAATCGGGCCGAATTGTCGTTGTCGATGAAATACGGCTGGTCCACCTGGATCTGGGCGGCCGTCTGGTACGCATCGATCGGTAAATCGATTTTGGAGATGAAATTGGCCTTGGCCGTCAACGTCTGCGCCCCGCCGAACGCGTTCCGAAAGATATACGACACTTCCCCCCCGCCGTTGAGGCGGCCGTACTGGTTGTTGACGATGAGTGCAGGGATCACATCGTGTTGTTTCTTCAGCGCGAACGCAACGGTGATAGGAACCATATCGCGCGTGGTGTCGTCAAGGGGGGGGATATCGGCAAGAACCTGGACGTCCGAGAATATCCCGAGGCGGTTGAGGTTCGTTTCCGAACGCTCACGTTTCCGGGTAGAATACCATGCACCCTTTTCCAGCTCTATGCGATCGTCGATGATGCGCCGTGCGAGATTGAGTCTCCCGTTCCTGATGACGGAAATTTCAATATCTCCTACTTTCAGCCTGCGTCCGAATCGGAACGGGAAACGGATGAGCACGTTACGCGTCGACTGCTTGATTTCGACGAGGCGATCTCCGCAAACCGCCCCAGGATAGCCTGCGTTTCCCAGGATGCCGATGACCCGTTGGACCTCCGCTTCCACGTCGTCCGCATGATACGGGATTCCGGGCCGAACGATCCGATCGCGCCCGAAGCGGATGAGCGAGTCGATTTCAGGGGGAAGACCGCCGAGGTTCCGATAATCCACCGAATCGATGAAAGATCTCGGCCCGGCCTGGATGTCGATGGTCGCACGGATGCGCCGTTTCCCGGGTATGCGTTCGTACTTCCCTTTGATTGACGCTAAGAAATAGCCGCTGTTGGTGTAGAGTTGCCGTAAGGCTTCGAGATCCCGCTGGAAAACATCGGTGTCGAAATATTGCGGCTCGCCTGCGAAGGGCAATCGGGGACTGATAGACCAGAGGAATCGCGCAAACCCTCCGGATGATTTCTTCGTCTCGATGCGTTCCAGCAACTCTCCGCGCTCGATTTTTGGGTCTCCCGTAATGATGACAGCCTCGATGAGGAGAGAATCCCCTACTTGGGGTTTTTCCTGTGCGAGAACGTGGTTCGAGGCGTTGACCATCGCCGCCAGGAGAATACCCCGGACAAGAAACAGCCCGGCACATTTCCACCGGGCTTGTCCTCGAGCGGCGCCCCAACCGGAGGCCGCTGCCGCTCGTTCCATGGGCGGTTTAGAATTCGCTGTCTTCGTCCCCGTAGTAAAAGTCCTCGTCGACGGGGAAATCCGTCCAAATATCCTCGATGCCTTCGTAGGTCTCGTCCGGGTCCTCGAGTTCCTGGAGGTTTTCGATCACCTGTGCAGGTGCGCCGATGCGTGTGGCATAGTCGATCAACTCGTCACGGGTGGCTGGCCAGGGCGCGTCATCCAGCCAAGATGCAAGTTCCATCGTCCAGATCATCGGGAAGCTCCTATACCATGAAGAAACATGATTCGAATACCAGCAAGCAAACGCCGGGAGGTTCCTCCTGCGACGCGCCAATTTAATCTTCGACACATGCGCTGTCAAGACACAGCCCGGGAATATCTCCGGTATTCTCTCGCGAGGTGAGAGACTGAGCGACCGATCGCCGGTGCCCCTCATCCACCTTCTTGAACACACATGCTCGAGCAGGGATTTCTCTCCCGATGTAGGCGAGCGAATCCATCGATAGTCCCTTTGACCGCATGGGAAGCCCTACGAACCGTTTCTCTCCAGTAAATTACCGAAAGCTTGCAGGGACCGGATTCCTTCCCATCGGCACCGGGGAAAACCTCTGCCGGCAACCGCCCACCCAATACAAACCGCGCGTTCCGGTGCTCTCAGCGTCTCTGTCCGATGCGCGGTTGAGCGGACCGCCCTGCCATTTCACGCACAGAGCGTCACAGGAAGAGGGGGGCGAGAACCAATGTGATGGTGCTGAGAAGTTTGATCAGAACGTGGAGGGACGGTCCCGCGGTGTCCTTGAACGGGTCACCGACCGTGTCGCCGACAACGGCGGCCTTGTGCGGGTCAGAACGTTTGCCGCCGTACATGCCGGTCTCGATATACTTCTTCGCATTGTCCCAGGCAGCCCCGCCGTTGTTCAGGAACAAGGCGACGATGATTCCGGCGATGGTCCCGACCATGAGGACCCCTCCCACGACCTCCGCCCCACTCGCCGCTTCCATTCCCGCGATCGATTTCCCCATCCCGTAATAGAGCCATTTGAAAACGAGCCCGACCGCCACAGGCAAACCGACTACGAGGAGTCCCGGTGCGACCATCTGCCGAAGGGCGGCCTTCGTGGCGATGTCCACGCATTGACCGTAGTCCGGTTTCGCGGTCCCTTCCATGATGCCGGGGTTGTTCCGGAACTGGTCTCGCACATTGTTGATGATCGAGTAGGCTGCCTTTCCGACCGCTTTGATCGCCATGGACGAGAAGAGGAAGACCAGAACGGCCCCGAGCATCGAACCGACGAACACTTCCGGTTTGTTGAGGTTGATGACGTGGTTGAACTCCGGCATGTAGACCTTGATCTCGTCGAGGTACGCGCTGAAGAGAAGGAATGCGGCAAGCGCGGCGGAACCGACGGCATACCCTTTGGTGAGAGCTTTCGTCGTGTTGCCGACGGCGTCCAGCCTGTCGGTGCGCTCCCGTACTTCGGCGGACTGGCGGCTCATTTCAACGATGCCTCCGGCATTGTCCGTGATGGGGCCGAATGTATCCATCGCGAGAATGTACGCCGCCGTGCTCAGCATCCCCATTGTCGCGACCGCGGTCCCGAACAAGCCCGCATGCAAACCGGAGCTCAGGCCGAGGTAATACGCGGCGACGATTGCGGCCGCGATGACGAGCACCGGGAAGCCTGTCGACTCCATCCCGACCGCAATCCCGCTGATGATGTTCGTCGCGGGTCCTGTTTGAGAGGATTTCGCGATTTCCCGGACCGGCCGGTACCGATACTCGGTATAGTACTGCGTGAGGTACACGAACGCGAGAGCGGTGAGAACGCCGATGAGCCCGCAAAGGAAGAAATGGAAGTAATACTCCCCCCCGAGGAGCCATCGGGACGCCGCGAAGAAACCGATGACGGCGAGGATGGAAGTGATGTAATACCCCCGGTTGAGAGCTTTCATGGGATCCTCGCGTTCGTTCACCCGCACGGAGAGAATGCCGATCATCGAGGCGATGATTCCGAATGCGCGGGCGACGAGGGGGAAGAGGAGCACGCTGGTCAGCGGGAGGTTCTGCGCCGCGAAGAGGGCTGCGTTTTCCCGGTAGAGGGCTGCAGCGAGAATCATAGCGCCGATATTTTCCGCCGCGGTCGACTCGAAGAGGTCCGCGCCGCGGCCCGCACAGTCGCCGACATTGTCGCCGACCAGATCCGCTATGACTGCCGGGTTTCGTGGATCGTCCTCAGGAATCCCCGCCTCGATCTTCCCGACCAGGTCGGCTCCGACATCGGCGGCTTTCGTATAGATTCCACCGCCGAGCTGGGCAAAGAGAGCGACGAAGCTCGCGCCGAATCCGTACCCGACGATCAAGAGGGGAATCTTGTCCGGTGAATCCGCAGATCCGGACCACGAGACGAGGGCATAGAGACCCGCGACGCCGAAGAGGCTCATCGCCACGACGAAGAATCCCGAAACAGCTCCGCCCCGGAGTGCTGGTTGAAGCGCACTGTTCATGTCTTTCTGCGCTCCCGCCGCTGCCCGGATGTTGGAACGGATGGATGTCCACATTCCCATATACCCCGCCGCGACGGAACAGAGCGCACCGAGCACGAACGAAAGGGTTGTCCAGAACGCGAGCGCCGATGCTGTGGCTGTCGGGTCGTTCTCGTTATGTGCCCGCACGAACGCGTAAAGGATGTAGAGGAGCAAAGCGAGCATGAAAGCCAGCGTGAGGATCGTCCGGTTCTGGCGGCGGAGGAAGGCTTCTGCTCCTTGTCGGATAGCCCAGGAAATATCGCGCATGGCGTCCGTGCCGGTATCCCGCGAGAGAACGTTGCGGATGAGGTACGTCGCGAAAAGAAGGCCGATAATGCTGATACCGAGAATCAGGGTGATTTCCATAACGGATGGTATTCTCCTCTGTTGGCGATCGAGTGGTTCACTGATATGCGCGTATCATCGAAGGGTCCCCTTCATTTTCCCTTTTTCCATTTCCATTGAGGTTTGTGGAAAGCGACGACGCTCGCACGACGGGTAAGAATGAACGGTGGTGGGAAAGATCGACGCAATGATTCGGGTAGAAATGCGCGGTAAAACAAATCAAGAGTTGAACTTGCCAAAAAGACTTTGGTTTTCCAACTTCGTCGTTGAAGGAGGAAAAGCATAAGCAATCCCCGATAAGGGCAGCGATTTCACCCTCACGACACGGTCTTACTCTCTGTTCGTTGCGAGGACCGCTGCCGAACGACCTGTTGAAGCAGTAATCCACCCACCACAAGGATCAGCCCTACTGCGGTCGAGGGGTAAATCGGTTCCCCTACCACGACGTGTATCACGATGAGCGAGAAGAAGGGGGAAACGAACACGAGATTCGCGACACGCGCAGTCGTCACGGCACGGCGAAGGGCAGACAACCAGAGAACGAATGTTACACCCATCTCGAAAACGCCGATATATACAGCCCCTGCAACGCCGGCGATGGATACACGGCCCCATCCGACCACTAGGGCAAGCAGGAAAGCGAAAACCATTCCGAAAAGCATGTTCAAGAAGAGTGTCTCAACCGGGTCATGACCGCTTCGCATGGTCAGAACCCAGTATGTTGCCCACACGACCGAACTGCCCAGTGCGAGGGTAACACCGAGGGGATCGGTCACTTGGAGCTCGGCGATTTTTCCCCGTGTGGAAAGGATCACGACGCCCGCGAAGCTGACGCCCATCGCCGCGTATTCGGCCGCCGCAACGCGCTGGTGGAAGACGAGGGCGGATAAAAGGGTGAGGACGATGGGCCAGGTGTAATTGAGAGGCTGGGCTTCCTGCGCAGGGAGTCGGTCATATGCTGAGAAGAGAACGATGTAATAGAGGAAGGGGTTGATGAAACCGGACACGGCGGAGCGCATCACGCTGCGCCTGTTCCAGTCCGCGGAGAGAATTCTCCCCCGCCTCAGAGCCAGGAGAAGCAAGAGAGAAAGGGACGAGGCAGCCGAGGCGAAGGCCAACATGGGAACGACGCGAAGTTCTCCCAGAGTGAGCTTGAACGCAGAAGCTACGGTGGACCAGCAGAGGACTGCTCCGAAAGCGTACACGTACGCGCTTCCCGACCCCTCCCGCCGGCCGTTGCTTTTCTGGTTGCCGATCGTCACACGAGTCGTCCCTGCCAAGTGTCCGATGACCGACCTTCGCGGTTAAAAGACGAGGGCGCGGACGTGCGCCGCTACGCTTCGTGCCAGTGCATCCAGGTTGTACCCCCCTTCCAGGACCGAAACGATGCGTCCACCGCAGTGGCACGCGGCGATTTCTTTCACGAGGACGGTGAGATACGCGAATCCCGATTCCGTCACCTGGAGATTTGCGAGCGGGTCGTCCTTGTGAGCGTCGAAACCGGCCGAGACGAGGATGAAATCCGGACGGAATTCCGTTGCAAGAGGGAGGAGAAGGTTCTCGTAAACGGAACGGAACTGCTCATCCCCTGCACCCGGGCCAAGGGGGACATTCATCGTCATCCCTTCACCGGCTCCCTTCCCACGCTCGGATGCTGCGCCGGTTCCCGGGTAAAGCGGGGATTGGTGTGTACTGAAGAACAGAACGGAGGGGTCCTCGTAAAAGATGTCCTGCGTGCCGTTGCCGTGGTGCACATCCCAGTCGACGACGAGGACGCGTTCGCACCCGTGTCTCTCGCGCAGGTACCGTGCGGCGATTGCAACGTTGTTCATCAAGCAGAAACCCATTGCCCGGTTCCGCTCCGCGTGGTGGCCTGGCGGCC